>SKKR01000223.1 GCA_007123655.1 Thermomicrobiaceae bacterium | reverse complement strand
GGCCAGGATGAACACCATGAGCAGACCGGCGAGGATTCCCGGCTTCATCAATGGCAACACGATCTTGAAGAAGAGCTGAAACTGATTGCAACCGTCGATTCTCGCTGCTTCCTCGATCTCCACCGGAATGCCCTGGAGAAACGCGCGCAGGATAATGATCAGAAACGGAAGCGTAAATGCTACGTACGGGATGAGCAGTCCGATGTAGGTATCCACCAGACCGACGCGCACCGCCTGGATGAACAGCGGGAACACGAACAGGATCGTCGGCAGAAGGTAAATCGACGCCATCCCGAGCAGAATGTAGTTCCGGCCGCGCAATCGCATCCGGGTGAGGGCATACGTCGCCGGGACGGCCATCGTCACCGCGATCAGTGCGGTCGCCGCCGATACCATGAAGCTATTGAGCATTGCCTCTCGAATCGGAACGATGTGCCCCGGACTGAGGACGGTCTGGTAGTGATCCAGCAGGATGTACTCCGGAATGAAGCTGATGTCCGGTGAACGGACGTCCCGCTCCAGCTGAATACTCGTCAGGAACAGGTTGTAAAGCGGAAACGCCATAATAAGGAAGACGATCAACGCCCCGACGTACACCGCGATCTTGTGGATGATCCGGCGCTGCCGTCGTGTCATTCCGGCGCCTCCCCTTCTCGCAGGCCCTGCCGCCATCTGACGAACGCGAGCGCGCCGATCACCAGGAGCATCAGCAGCGTCAGAATGTACGCCGCCGCCGCGGCATCGCCAAACCGGAACCCCTCCAGCCCGCGCTGGTAGACGTAGTAGTTCAGTGTCGTGGTGCCCATCCGCGGGCCCCCGCCGGTGAGCACGAAGATGATGTCGAACGACTTCATTGCGAAGACGAACTGCAGAATGAGCAGCGGCAGTAGCAACGGCCACATCAGCGGAACCGTGACGTGACGGAACTTCTGCCAGGCAGTGGCGCCATCGACATCCGCCGCCTCGTAGACGGACCCGGGCAGCATCTGCAGTCCTGCCAGAAGAACAAGCGTTGCCAGGGGTAGTCCCCGCCAGGTTTCGGCGATGATGATCGCGTGCAGCGCGAGGAGTGGCTCACCCAGCCAGATGATGCCGCCCTCGCCACCGAGCGCCCGGATGAAGCCGTTGATGAACCCGTGTTGCGCGTTGAACATCTGACCCCAGAGGATCCCGGCAACCACGGACGGCACAGCCCACGGGACGATCACCGCGACCCGCACAATGCTTCGCCCCAGGAACGCCTGGTTGAGCAACAGCGCGAAGAAGAACGAGATCACCGTCGTGGCGAGCGAGATTATCGCGCCGAAGTACACCGTCCGCAGCGCGATCGCCTGGAAAGCCGGATCGCGTATGATGCGCAGGTAGTTGTTGAATCCGACAAACTCTGAAACGCTGAACGTCGCGAGATCGACCCGCCCGAAACTGAACACCAGCGTCAGTCCGAGCGGGTAAAGATAGAGTCCCGCCACCGCCACGAGGGTCGGCGCGACCAGCGCAAGCGCCAGGCGCGTTTCGGGATGCATCCAGAGCCAGCGCCAGAACCCCTTCCGGGCACCTCTGGTTCTCGGCTGGACCTGGGCGCCTTCAGCGGTCTGATTCGCCATTGATACCGACCCCGTTTCTCACCTCGGAGAACTGGCGCCCGGCGACCGCGGTGATCGCCGGGCTCCCCTTCGTGCTACGAATCCTCGCGGTCTTCCACGATCCGGCGCGCCGCGTCGTCCAGCGCTTCCTGCGGGGACTTGTTGTCCGCCAGCGCTTCGTGGATCTCGTTTGCAAGCAGGTCAGTCCACACTGCCTGATCGGGAGTAAACCCGAAGTCAACCGGGTACTCGTAGGACTTGCTAATCGCGGTATAGAACGGGTACTGCTCGAGGATATCTTCTTCCTGCATGACGTCCGAGTAAACGCCGGCCCAGCCACCTTCAGCGATGACTCTCTGGCCTTCCCGCGAGGTAACGAGTTCCAGGAATCGACGCGCCTCGTCCTGGTTATCGGAAAAGATCGGAATTCCAAGAAACTCGGAACCATCCATTGATGCGCTTGTCTCGACCGCCGGATACGGCGCAGCGTCACTCTGTCCCTGAATCAACGAATCCTCTCCGAAGTTCGCAACCCCACCGATGAACGGCCAGGTCAGGAACATCGCACGTGATCCGTCGAGATAGCCTGGAGCAGCATCGAACACCCAGGTGTAGGTCCGTGCGGCCGGGTCAATACACTGGTGCGTGTGCAGTAGGTCGTACAGCTTCTCCGTCGCCGCGACTCCAGCCTCGCCATTGAATGCGGGCTGGCCATCCTCGTCGAACCACTGGCCACCGTGCATGAGCAGCAGAGCGCCCCACTCGTACAGCACATGGTCTTCAGCCCATGCTGCGGTCAGCCCGTAAACCTGCTGTCCGTTTCGCTCGCCGGTCAGTTCTACAGCGTACTCGACAAATTCGTCCCAGGAGTTTGGCGTTTCATGCCAGCTCTGTGGCACATCCGGGTCGAGACCTGCTTCCTCGAATAGCTGGCGGTTCCAGTGCAGGATCGGGCATCCAAGTGCCCACGGAACTGCCCAGATCTGCCCGTCATACTCCGATGCGACGAGGCCACCTTCCAGGAACTCGCCCTCACCGCGGTCGCGGATCTCGGAAATGAAATCATCCATCGGCTCGAGCCAGCCCTGATCCGCCACATTCGCAACCAGTCCGGCTGTCAGGAATACCGCGTCCCAGGGCGAATCCCGCGCGATGAACGCGCCCGTGAGCACTGTCTGGAGGTCGGGGGTTGTGATTTCCTCCACGTTCGGTTGCACACCGTACTCGTCGTTGTACTGGCCGACGAGTTCCTGGATCGGGTCCATGTGAGAACCAAGTAAGAGTCCCAGTTCACCGGAGAAGTCCTGATCCGGTTCGTCGGCGACGTCGTCTGCTGTGTCATCCGCCGTGTCGTCCGCGACATCGTCGACGGCATCATCGTCCGCCGGTGAGGCTTCGCAGGCGGCGAGCAGCGACGCAGACATGGAGAGTCCGGCGCCAGCCATCCCTGCCTTCATCAGCTTGCGTCGATCGAACTTCCGCCCTTTTAGGCGCATGTTCAGACGCGACATCTGCCGGTAGAACTGATAAATGTTCATGGAACTTTCCTCCTCCTCGGGACTACCCATCCACCATTCGCCGAACCGGTTCAGTCCGACCGTGAGCCGACTCCTGTAACGTGACCGCTCGTCAAGCTCTCACTGGTTCTGCGTCCTCCCAATCGATCGCTGATATCCTGCGCCGCCAGCCGCACCGCAACGGCAACATCTTCCGCGGCCTCCCCGGTCAACCGACTATCCGGGCCGGAAACACTTATGGCCGCGACGACATCGCCACGCGAATCGAAGAT
>SKKR01000537.1 GCA_007123655.1 Thermomicrobiaceae bacterium | reverse complement strand
TGCACCAGCGCGGCGGCCTGGCTCAGATAGCCCAGCAATCGGCCGCTCATCCCCTGCTGCGACACGCCTTTTGCCAGTCCGGCAACGTCGTAGTACTGCACCTCCGCCGGCACCGTGCGGCGAGGGTTGAACATCTCCGTCAAAACGGTGAGGCGATCATCCGGAACTTTCACGGTTGCCAGGTTCGGTTCGTCTTCACCAGAGGAAAATCCACCCGTCGCCGCAGTCGCCCGGGTGAGCGCGTTGAAGACCGTCGTCTTCCCGCTTTGCGGCAATCCCGTAACGACTAGTTCCAGCCCCATTCAGAATCCTCGTTCCGGTCCCGTACGTTCCACGGTTCATGGCGACTCCCGCCACGTTTGTCGACACTGGTTTTACCACGCGCGTGCGGATACTGCCCCTCGTTTGCTGCCCTGCCAACGGTGCGCGTTGTCGATCACGCGATGAACCGATTCCGGAACACCGGCAATTGACGCCTCGCCAACGTTACCGGAACGGTGCCGACTACTGAGCATGCGTTTCCGATCAATTTCCACGGCAAAGAACCACCACCATACCGTCTCGAGCTGGAATCGCTTAACATTGGTATCGTGTGCGGGCCGAACCTGGCGGAGGTGACGACATTCAATGATACCCGGGCGGTTTCTCTATCCTCGATCACTGGCCGGTTCGGCAGTTGCGTTACTGGGCACCGCGCTTCTCCATCGACGCTGGAAAGACGGAACGCGAGGCACTCCCGCACACGGAATGCTCGATCTCGGCTGCCACCTCGGAACTGCGTGCGTGGTGACACTTCCTGTCTTGCCGAACACGCAGAATCAACGCGCATTCGGCCTTGTCGCACTGGGCAGCGCGGTTGCGCTCGATCTGGACCACGTAATCGCCGCGCGATCGCTACAGGTGAACAGCTGGATGACGATGCCGGCGCGTCCCCCAACGCATTCGCTGTTCGGGCTTGCCGCCCTCGCTATGGCGGCGGAGCGTGTTGCCCCTGGTGAACGACTCTGGCTGGCAGTGCTGCTCGGGGTCGGTTCTCATCTCCTTCGGGATCTCGCCACCGGGGGAGCGCCCCTGTGGCACCCCAGGCGCGTAATCACCTGGCCCGCCCCGGCGGTGTTCATTATGCTGCTCGTGTTGACCGTCGCCGGCTGGCTCCTGGCGGGACTCCCCGTACGCGATTTCCAACAGAGCCGAACGGATTCCGCCTCGTAGTCCGGAAAATCCCCGTCATTACGATTGCCTCCCTGTGCTGTAATAGCGCTGGTAAGGGGTGCCTCCGATCAGATGACGAGCAGAAAGGGTTGCGGCACTATGATAACGGCGCACGGCAGCCTCGGGGAGGTTCTGGTTCTGGTCTATATCGGAATCGCCATATTCGCCGCAATCCTGGCCAACAGAGGGGGCCTCCCTTCCTGGGTCAGCGGCATCGCACACGGATTGCTTTCGATTCAGGTGATCCTCGGCGTGATCCTGCTGATCCGGAATCCGAGCGCCGTGCCGTGGCATCACATCGTGTTTGGTTTGCTCACCATACCCGCGCTGGGGATCATGTTTCCCCTGCGAAAGCGACTCGGCGTGACGAGGGGCACCGTGATCGGCGCGATCGTCGTCGCACTTTTCATTGCACTTGCCGTCATCACTGGTCTCAACCGGTAGCTGTATTCGTGTCAGCCACCGTGAGAACAAACGAACCCGCGCGCTCTCTGGCGACACGGGTTATCGTTCTCAGTCTTCGCGCCTGAACACCAACGTGTTTACAACTCGCTGATCACGGGAAGTATCAGCGGTCGAACCTGTGACTGACGGTGGATCTCACGCGATAGCACGTTTTTCGTCCGGCTGACCAGATACCCGTGACTGAACCCACCCTTGCTCCGCTTCTTGAGGAAGTTCGTCAAGGACTCCTGCGCTCGCTCGAGCGTCTTTTCGCTGATCTGCCCGTTGAGGCCCTGCGCGGAAAGATCCGGACCGGCGATGAGGTCTCCGCTCTCCCGATCGACGATCAATGTCGCGATGATGACACCGCTGGAAGCGACTTCGTCCCGGTTCCGCAACAGGACCTGGTTCTTCGAGATTATGTCCACGAGAACCGCGCCGCTCTTGACGGTCCCGTCCTGGCGGCAATCGTGCGGGCCGAACGTCAGCACGTGCCCCAGTTCCGGCATCATGACGTGATCTTCCTTGTATCCCACACCCATCGCAAGACGTTCGTACAGCCGCAGGTGGCGGTATTCGCCGTGGATCGGGATCACGAACTTGGGCCGGATATGACGGAGCATGAGTTTCAGTTCGTCCTGGCTGGCGTGACCAGAGACATGAATCGTTGGTTCGAGCGCTGAATAGATCACCTTGAAGCCGCGCCGGAACAGAAGATCGATCGTCTGGTAGACCGACTCCTCATTACCCGGGACGGGCGTCGCGGAGAGAATCACCGTATCACCGGGGGTAAGCCGGATCTGATGATGCTCGCCAGATGCGATACGAGCCAGCGCGGCCGACGCTTCTCCCTGACTTCCTGTCGTGACCAGAAGGACTTTGTCACGCGGGAGTTTCATCGCCACATCGATCGGGACCATGGTGTCGTCAGGGGGATTCAGGTAGCCAAGCTCCGTCGCGACCCGTGTGCTCTGCTCCATGCTCCGGCCGGAGACAGCCACCTTTCGTCCGTGACGGTGCCCCGCGCGGATCGCCTGGTCGATCCGCGTAATGTTGGACGCAAACGTTGTCAACACCACGCGACCCTTGGCCTCGCCCATCACACGCAGGAGCGTCTCGCTGACGACTGCCTCAGACGGCGTATGCCCCTCTCGTTCGACGCGCACTGCGTCAGAAAGCATGACCAGGACGCCCTCGTCACCGATCTCGCGCATTCGCTCTTCGTCACTTGGCGGTCCGAGCGGGGGCGTGGGATCGAACTTGAAGTCTCCGGTGTGAACTACCCATCCCAGGTCAGTCTTCAGACCGATGATGTTCGCCCCTGGAATACTGTGCGTAACCGGAACGAACTCAGCGGTGAACTGCTTCCCAAGCCTGTACTGCTCCCTGGATTCGACGACATGGAGCTCGGCCAGGTCGGCAACATTCATTTCGTCCAGTTTGGCCCGGATCATCTCGACCGCCAGGGCAGAGCCGTAGATCGGAATCGGAGCGAGTTTTTTGAGCTGCGGGAGAAGAAATGGCAGGCCGCCGATGTGGTCTTCATGACCATGGGTAATCAGGATTCCGCGAAGCTTGTTGGCCCGTTCCAGGACATACGTGATGTCCGGAACGATGAGATCAATACCTCGCATCTCGTCTTCCGGGAACTTTGTCCCGGCGTCTACGATAACCAGATCTCCGCGGTACTCGATGACCGTCAGATTCTTACCGACTTCTCCGACTCCACC
>SKKR01000044.1 GCA_007123655.1 Thermomicrobiaceae bacterium | reverse complement strand
CATGAACTTCTTACCGTCGCGCTCGCGCTGCTTGTATGCGCCGTACCGGGTGCTGACGTCGAAATCTTCGTCGGCAAGCAGGGGAAACGGCAATCCGTACTTCTCGGCGAACGCTTCTTTGGATTGGACGTCGTCGCCACTGACACCGAGGATAATCGCATCAACCTCGTCGAACGTCTCACTCATGTCCCGGAACGAGCAGGCTTCCTTCGTGCATCCGGGTGTATCGTCCTTGGGATAGAAGTAGAGGACGACGTTCTTCTCGCCTTTGAAGTCGTCGAGCTTGTAGGTCTTCCCGCCGGTGCCGGGTAGACTAAAGTCGGGTGCTTTCTCCCCAACCGGTGGTGTCTGTGTGTGTGCGCTCATTTTGGATCCTCCATGTGACGTTCGATCCGCGTTGTTTCGCTGTCTTTCAGGATACCGTGTGATGGTTTCCCATGACAGCGTGACGGCACGGGGCCATCCCCTACCGGTCGGTGAGGTCCTCGACGAGAAAATTCCCGCTCTTGTCTGTTCGTACCCGGTAGATCTCGTGAAAGCCCTCGCTTCGTGTTGGAATCTCCAGTTTCCGCCTGGTCGCATGAATCGCCTTGTCAGGCACCCTTGCCTTGCCAGTTCGCCTTGCGTTGCGGGGAAGTGCCTCGTCCGGATCAACATCGAAGTAGTACGCGATCGCCCGGAAGTGCGCCGTACTGGCGCCGTTCAGGTATTTCTCGCGGGACTTCCGATCCGGGTTCGTGTTATCGACGACGAACCGCTGGCCACCCCGGAAGCAGGCATTCAGAAGCAGATTCTCCCGCCGGCGAGTCCGGAGCATATCCAGATTGATCCGGACATGGGTGCCAAAAAAGTGCTCCAGATAGAAGGTTGACTTGCCAGCTGCCTGAATCCCGACGAAGATCACGGCTTCCATACGTCATCGATTCTGATCGAACAACAGCACCGGCCAGGTAATCGCCCGACCGGTGCATTCTAAATGTCTGTTCACTCGGGGACAGAGATCAGTACTGCTCCGGAGTATTGTGTTCCACATCCATGTTGCGCAGGTGGACGCCGGAGAAATCGCGACAATGCCGGTGGCCCCGCTACAGTTGCGTCATGATCTTTCCGAAGTCCTAATCGTCCTCTGGATGGACCTCGTGAATCTGAATCAGGTTGCCGCAGGTATCATCGAACACGGCAACCGAAACGTCGTCCATATCAGTTGGCTCGAGCACGAAGACGACGCCCAGATTGCTCATACGCTCGTAGTCGGCTTCCAGATCATCGCTGGCGAATGAGGTCACCGGAACGCCGGCATCGTAGAGCGCCTGCTTGTAGACCTGCGCGGCCGGTTCATCACCGATCAGCACGCTCGGGTTGTAATCCGGCTCCAGGAGCAGTTCGACTCCATCCGGATCAGCCGGGGAAACGACCGTGAGCCAGCGGCTCGCACCCATGTCGAGATCCGTCTTGACCTGAAATCCGAGAACCTTCGTGTAGAAGTCGAGTGCTTCCTGCTGGTCATCGACCAGCACACTGGTGACATCGATACTGAGCATCCGGGCCTCTCCACGCTTCGCAATCAACGACCGGTTACGCCAGCCTCCACTTTACCGCGGCTATCGCAAATTCGATAGGGTTTCCGGAAAGATCCGGTATCGGTTCACGAGTTGGTGGCGCCAATGTGGATGCATCGCTGAACCTGATCAACATAGCTATCCCGATGTGCGTACCACCGATCCCAGTTCCACGGTGCGGGGGAGCCGCGCAATAGCGCCTCGAGCAGCTCCAGGTGGGTGTGCCAACCTGCCGCGAAATTCGCCAGTTCCTGTGAGGCATACACGGAATGGCTGAGTCTCAACAGACAGCCTTCGCCAGCGGATTCCAGCTCCCAGCGGACGACGCCGTTCGAATCATCCCCGAATGTGTGCTCGAAGAGATGCGGTGGTTCGTAGCGAATCACCCGGCCAATGTGAGTGTGCTCGATGTTCTGGAAGTGGAGCGCGTACCGTCCACCCGGAACGGGATCGATCTCTGTCGCGGCAAGCCATTGCTTGAGCTGTTCCGGCTCGGTCAGAGCGGCCCAGACGCGCTCGACCGGATGGTTTAACCGGCGCTCGAACCGGACAACATAGAGGTCTCCCACCCGGGCTATCCGTGCATCGGACGTCATTCTTCAATGTCCTTTCTGCTCGATGCCTGACGATCGAGGTGGGCCTCGAGGGCGTCGAGTCGATCCGCCCAGAACCGGCGATATGGCTCGAGCCAGGCATCGATCTCCTGTAACGGGTCCGGCCGGAGCCGATAGAGCCGGCGCTGGGCATCCTGTCGAACTTCGACCAGCCCGGCTTCACGTAAGACCCGAAGGTGACGGGAAACGCCCGGCTGGCTCATTCCCAGAATCTGGACGAGTTCGTTGACCGGCCGCTCACCGGCACGAAGCTCGTCGAGGATCCGCCTTCGATTCGGCTCAGCGAGCACTTCGAAGGTGTTGCCCATTTCGTTTGTGTCCCTTTCCAGTGCCCCATACACGTTGTTTACGGCAGGTTGAGCTGCCAGGAAACACCGAAGCGATCATTGACCCAGGCGAACTTCGTGCTGAATCCATAGCTTCCAAGCGGCATGAGCTCCTGACCGCCATCGGCAAGCGCAGCCGCCAGCCGATCGAGCTCGGGTTCCGACTGACAGGTGACAAACAGCGACATCGATGGCGTGAACGTGAAGTCATGGACAGGATCGCTATCCAGCGCCATAAACGTCTGGCCGCCAATCGAAAAGCGCGCGAGCATGGTGGATCCTTCGGTCCCCGGGTCGTCAGGTGCAAATCGGTTCAGTTCCAGAATCTCGCCATCGTCGAACAGCGAGGTGTAGAAGTTGATCGCCTCCTCGGCCTCTCCCTGAAACATGAGAAACGTGGTGATTCGTGGCTCCAGATTTACAGGCATATTGTAGATCCCTTCTTGAAGGTACGGTGATCACCAGTCGAATCGAGACCGCTACCTCCGGATTTGCCAGCCAGTGACAGCAGCTCAGTTGGCATGTGTACGGACAGTGCGTTACTCTTTATCAGGCGCCTTCTCCCGTACGCCCGGAACAGGTCGCAAATGAACATTCTGGCAACCATCACCAAACCGCTGGAACGACTACCGGGCCTCGGCAGGAACGCGAGCACGCGCGAGACCATCGTCGCCTTCGCTGTGTATACGGTTGTGCTCGGCGGCATCGCCGTGATTCTGCTAGGACTCCTTTTCTGGGCAGAGAATGACGACCCAGATACCATTGCGACCGATCCCACTCCCACGCCCGAGGTTGCAGAAACGCCCACGCCCCTTCCCGAACCAACGGCAACTCCGACGATCGAACCAGACCTGACCCCAACACCTGTCCCGACGCCAGAACCTGATCGAACTCCAACACCTG
>SKKR01000258.1 GCA_007123655.1 Thermomicrobiaceae bacterium | reverse complement strand
GCGCGAATACCGACCGGGGGCTCGCACTTCTAGAGAACCTGTGCCTCGAGGTTCCGATGGGTGCATTGTAATTTTGCCAGCCAAACACGGACCGCCAAGATACGTTGGTGCTGCTGGTGAACATCGGACTGGCGGCATTGTAACGCGGTTTGAAATCTCGGAGTGGTAGATTCTGAGTGCGAACGAGACGCGACAACCGGATTTACAGCTGATGGAGAGATACAGTTGCGATGTTCGCGTCCACCTGTCCAAGCACCACCGCAACTACAGGCATCAAATTCTTCGGAACGTTACTACCGAAGCTGGCCCGCCAAGCAACAAAGAACTGTGGCGGGCGCTGATGGAGTTGCGAAGAATGCCGCTCAGTTAGATCAAGTTGTCCAGCATCACGACATCACGTGGCGGGTAGAAATTATACGCCGAAACCGCGTTCCCGCGAAGGTCGTTTGCCACGACGTAGACATCTCGCCACTCGAAGTTTACTGTACCGTTGATGTAGGACTGAATTCCGAACGCCTGCCGACTCTCCGGCGATGTTGCATAGCACCGGTTTTCTTCTATGAGCAGTCCATCAATGATAGTATGGTCTTGCCCGCAGACAATTGCAATTCCCTGTGCGTTATCGTAACAGGTGTTCCCTCGAACAACGTTGTTAGCGATCTCGCGGTAAGCGACCCCCCAGATAAGGATTCCGGCCGCAATAGAATTACTCACCTCATTGTCGAGAATCTGATTATTGGAACCTATTATTGCAATGCATTCGCCTCTCACGTCGTTACCTACGATCCGATTTCGAGAAACTGATGCATAGTCGATATTGTCAAGCCCTATTCCAATTCCTCCTGACAGCACGTGATTGTCTTCAATCCAGACGTGTTCGTTTCGTGCGTCCGGATGACCGTGTGCGTGGATTGCGGAGTTGCCGTCCAGCGCCGCATGGTTTACATGCTGAAACGTATTGCGCTGTACATAAATATACTCGTTTGCAGTGTTCTCGCCTCCGTATCCAAGACGGACACCCGAGGCTCCTATCGTTTCGAAGACACAGTCAGTGATTTGAATTCCGCGAGCATTCTCCAGGTAAACTCCGGCATGGAGATCCTGGAAGCGACAACCTTGAACTTTCAGATCGTCGGCACCTGAAGCGACTATGCCGGTGCTCCAGGGATCGTTCGGATAGGATCCTGTCAGCGTGAGTTCGACTACTTGAACTTCGTGGGCTCCGGTGACATACATTAGATGCCCATCAGTTCGCTCTAATACAGAATGTTCGGTTCCGCTACCTCGTAGTCGTGTCTGTGAACCGACGAATAAAGGGTCTGAAAGCCGGTAGCGCCCGTCTGGGATGTATACAGTGGCGTAACCATCCGTGGCGTCATCGATGGCAGTCTGTATGGCAACGGTATCGTCCGTCTGACCGTCACCCACCGCGCCATAGTCACGAACGTTGAATTCGCGTTCTGCGAAGCGCGCCTGCTGTTCGAATTCCGGTTGTTCTCCCGAAGCTCCTTCCGGATGGGAAGCCGTCTCGTTTTCCATTCGTACGAGGTATTTTCGCCACTTGTGAGCGTTCCACTCGTTCGCAAACGCTGGCTTGGATAGCAGTAGCCCCGTCGCGGAAGCAGCCAATCCTCCAATGAACTGTCTTCGATTTACTCGACCCTTCATTTCGAAAACCCCTCCCGTCGCGAACTGCGCTTGGCAATTCGGACGATGTTCGCCGTCACGGACAGTAGCCCGTTCCGGACGCTGGCAGCCTGGCGATCTCGGTGAGATCCATGGCTTTGCGTACCCGCCTTGCGACGGGATTGCCCTTATCAGTTGAATTGAGTCTAGGGTTTTGGTGCGCGTTCAAGCATGAGACGTTGGTCCGGTGGCTGGCCAACACTTCTAGTCTTGTGTTTGGGACCAATGTATCGAACGGTACGGCAGGATTATCTGTGGGGGTA
This sequence comes from Thermomicrobiaceae bacterium, assembly GCA_007123655.1. GTDB lineage: Bacteria > Chloroflexota > Chloroflexia > Thermomicrobiales > Thermomicrobiaceae > SLMJ01. The sequence goes on along the minus strand of SKKR01000258.1, from coordinate 10,439 downwards.
GCCTCTCGGAACATATCAATGGGACGAAGCTCCATCGCTTGATCGGTCCCACTCCAGTGCCCCTGGTGTTGTGTTTTCCGTCGAGCGCCATCCGACGCTCATTCGAGGTTCATCACTTAGGCTGGTGCCGATAGAAACCCGTGGAATCGCTTTCCAGCATCACGACGAGTCTTCATTTATCGGCTGCGGAGAGTAATCGAGCATACGGTTGCTGAATGGCATCTCCATAATTGAGCTTTCTCCAAACTCCTGCCGATCGTCCTGAAGATCACGGATTCCGATCACCATTCGTCAGTCCTGCGTCACAATCGGTTTCGTGACAGGTCTGCTCCTCGATTGGTGCATCATGATTCCTGACTCATACAGGTCTGCGAACACTTTCAACTCACCACACAACGAGAAGAATAGCAACGGCGCAATCCAGTTTACAAGCGGTTAAGCTCTTTTTAATTATGCGCATATCTGTATGCGCGGGGATCACTCGACTCGGTTTGCGACGCGATAGTGACGTCTATCGTCGAGATCGTTGATCTTTAGATCTGCCTGTGTCGGACAGCGTCCATAACGCGGCAAACCTAGTACCAATAAACCATGTCGGCGCCTCGCAGATTGGTTTCAGACTAATGTACACTTTGCCGGATATGAGGTTCACATTTTGAGACTGGTGAAGCCCAATGACACTCCCGGAAATTCTTAAGGCTGTACGGCAATGGTGGTGGATCTTGGTGATCTGCCCGCTTATCGCGGCCGCAACTGCTTACTTCATTACTTCCACAATCACCCCGGTCTACCAGGCGGAAGCCAGGTTGCTGGTTGAACATCAGATGGCTGGCGGCACACTCGATCTCCAGAGTATTCAGGCGGCGGAGCGACGGACCCAGACGTTCAGCCAATTGATAACAACACGTTCGGTGCTCAATCCGGTAGTTGAGGAACTCAACCTGGAGAAGACTGCCGACGACCTGCGGGCCAATCTCTCTATTTCGCACGTCGGGGATACACAGCTTATCACCATTGCATACAGTGACTATGACCCGGTACACGCCGCAGAAGTGGCTAACACCGTAAGCGAAAAGTTCGCCGAATACGTGCGCGATATTCAGGCGCCAATCATTGGTGTTCCCGCAGAGGATCTCACGGGCGTGATCGCCGATCTTGAGACCCAGATCGAAAGCAACGAAGCGAGGATCGCGGAGATCGAAGCCGGGGACGGGCCGACCACACAGGCCGAACAGGATGAACTGGCGCAACTCCAGGCATCAACCGCGCAACTGAGCCAGTCCCGGGATGCGTTTCAGGTGATCGAATCGTCCGTGAATGATCTGGACACCGCAACTGGTTCACAGGTCTTCATCGCCGAGCCGGCCGCTGCACCGGGCGCCCCGATTAGCCCGAGTCTGATGATTAATCTGGCAATCGCCGGACTCCTCGGCGTGCTGATCGGCGGCGCGATCACCGTCAGTCTGTCCTGGCTAGACGACAACGTGAAGACCGAACAGGATGTCCGCCAGCTCATCAATCGACCGGTGATCGGAACGGTTCCGGATCAGGACCTGCCCGATCAGATGGAAAGCATCCACGCGAGCAAGTCGATCAGCGGAGAGGTCTTCCGCGGGCTGCGGACGAACCTTCAGTTCACCATGGTGGACCGCAACATCAAGTCGATCGTTGTGACCAGCACCCAGCCAGGCGAGGGCAAAACCACGGTCGCCGCAAATCTCGCCATCGTTCTGGCACAGGGCGGACAGCGGGTGATCCTGGTTGACGCGGACATGCGTCGCCCGAAGGTCCACAACATGTTCCACAAAGTGACAAACGAGCGAGGACTGAGCAACCTGCTGTTGCAGTCGCCGGCAGTCATTGAAAATGTGGTCCAGTCGACCACCATTGACCGCCTCAAAGTCCTCAGTACTGGCCCGGTTCCGCCGAATCCGCCGGACCTCTACGGTTCCGCGCGCATGAAAGCGCTCGTAAGCGCGCTGGAGGACAGCGCCGATATCGTCGTGTTCGACAGCCCTCCGCTGGCGCTGAGCGAGTCGCTCCTGCTTGCCAGCGTAGTTGACGGTATTCTCTTCGTCATCCGGGCAAACCTGACTCGCACCGCGGACATCGCACAGGGCATCGAGACGGTGGAGCAAACCGGCGTCCCAATCCTGGGTGTCGTGTTGAACGGGGTGCCACAGGACTCACAGTCCGCGCATCGCGTCTACCAGCAGTATTACCCACTGGTTTCGGGCGAAATGTCCATGCCGGCGCCAAAGCGGCGTTTAGGCTGGCTTTCACGCGTGTTCAGCCGCACGACCTGACGGAGTCGCCTGTTCCCGCGGCTCTAAGAGCCGAATGCTGGCGCAGTCACCGGTTCCTGGGTGACCGTCCAACACACCACAGAACATCCTACCGAAGTTCCACGTTGACGATCCTCTCGGAGTCCTGCTACTGTGCGCAACGCGACGAACACGTGCTCGGACTTCACTGCCCCCGGACTCGATCAATTCACCGCACGACCGGGATAACCGATCCCGTGCCGGGCGCAGACACCAGGTGCGGCCGGGATCTTCGCCATCGCGACCAGGCCATCTGCTGTTCCAGTCAGGGAAAAAGCTCCGGGAACCTTGAGTCGCAACACGCTCGCCAAGCAGGACTACATGACTCCGGAGCCGGCGCTCCGGTTTGATCGACCGAGGAAAGGGGCATTATGACTGCAGAGCAACGAACACCGACAACAGCGAACCCGAACTTTCAGTCACTCCGATGGCGCCGCGTCGGCCCGTTCAGAGGCGGGCGTGTCGTGGCGGTCGCGGGACATCCCACAGACTGGACGACTTTCTTCATGGGTTCCACCGGTGGTGGTGTCTGGAAAACCGTGGACGGAGGCAATATCTGGGAGAACATCTCGGATAGCTTCTTCCGGCGCGCGTCGGTCGGGGCGATTTCGGTTTGCGACGCGGATCCAAACGTAATCTACGTCGGGATGGGCGAGTCCACGATCCGGAGCGATGTTTCGCACGGAGACGGTGTCTACAAGTCGACCGACGGGGGGCGCAGCTGGACCCATCTGGGTCTTGACGCGACGCGCAACATCGGGAAGGTTCGGGTAGATCCCCGGAATCCGGATGTCGTCTACGTCGCCGCACTTGGACACGCTCATGGTCCGAACCCGGAGCGCGGGATTTACCGGTCAATGGATGGTGGCGCGACGTGGGAGCACGTGCTCTTCCAGAGCAATGAAGCCGGCGCAGTCGATCTGACGCTCGATCATTCCAACCCACGGATCATGTACGCCGCGTTCTGGGAAGGCGTCCACCGGGATTACGAATTAAGCAGCGGCGGACCGGGCAGCGGGATCTTCCGCTCCACCGATGGTGGCAGCACCTGGACCGAACTGAGCGAGAAACGCGGGCTGCCGGAGGGAATCTTCGGACGCATCGGCATTACCGCGTCACCCGCTCGGGCAGGTCGGGTCTGGGCGATCGTGGAGGCGCAGGAAGGCGGCGTATTCCGTTCCGACGACTTCGGCGATACGTGGGAGCGCGTCCACAGCGACAAGGAGATCCGGCAGCGGCCCTGGTACTACATGCATATCTTCGCCCACCCGACCGATCCCGAAACGGTGTGGGTTCTCAACCTCGATTGCTGGCGCTCAACCGACGGTGGACGAACGTTCGATCAGGTGCCCGGAACGCACGGTGATTATCACGATCTCTGGATCGATCCCCGGCACCCCGAGCGAATCATCCAGGGGAACGATGGCGGCGCGACCGTCTCGTTCAACGGCGGCGCGTCCTGGTCGAGCACGTTCAATCAACCTACCTGCGAGTTCTATCACGTGACGACCGATAGTCAGGTACCGTATCGGATCTACGGCGCCCAGCAGGACAACACGACCATCAGTGTGCCGAGCCGCACACACTTGCCGGCGATCACCTGGGGCGAAGCGTACGAAGTCGGTGGCGGGGAAAGCGGCTACATTCAGGTCGATCCTCGGGACCACAACATCGTGTACGCCGGGACGTATGCCGGTATCATCACGCGCTACGATCACCGAACCGGCCAACGGAGAACGATCATGGCCTGGCCGGAAGAGATCGCCGGCTGGGCCGAGCGTGACGTGAAGTACCGGTTCCAGTGGACGTTCCCGATCCTCATTTCGCCACATGACCCTGAGACGCTCTACATAACCTCTCAGTTCGTCCATCGCTCACGTGACGAGGGCGACAGCTGGGAGGTCATCTCTCCCGATCTAACACGCAACGACCCGGAACGGATGGGACCATCCGGAGGTCCGATTACGCTGGACAACAACAGTATGGACTACTACTGCACCATCTTCGCGTTCGCGGAGTCGCCGGTTGAACAGGGCGTGCTGTGGGCCGGGTCGGACGATGGATTGATCCACGTCTCCCGAGACGGAGGCGGCACATGGCAGAACGTCACGCCGCCGGACCTGCCGAAGTGGTCACGGGTCAGCATCATCGAGGCATCTCCACATGAGGCAGGGGTGGCGTACGTCGCCGTCGACCGGCACCGGGAAGATGACTTCGCGCCGTATCTGTACCGCACCGCCGACTTCGGTGATTCGTGGACGAAGATTATCAGCGGGATTCCAGGAGATGATTTCACCAGGGTGATCCGCGAGGATCCGAACCGCCGCGGCCTTCTCTACGCCGGCACGGAAACCGGTGTCTACGTTTCGCTCGACGATGGGGGCAACTGGGAACCGCTTCAGCTCAACCTGCCCGTTGTTCCGGTTCACGATCTGGTGATCAAGGAGAAGGACCTGGTGGCCGGCACGCACGGCCGCGGCTTCTGGGTGCTGGATGATCTGAGCCCGCTCCATGAACTGGGGCCGGAGGTTTCCAGGAAATCAGCTCACCTGTACTCGCCGCGAGACTCGATCCGGTTCTGGACGCATCCACGCGGGCTCGGCAAAGCCGTTCCCGGCAAGCTTCAGTACCACATGTGGGGAATCACCGCCCGCACGGAAATCGACGAGAACGGCGAGACAAAGGTCGAGTGGCTGGACGCTGGAGACAATCCGCCAACCGGCGTGACAGTCTACTATCACCTGGGGAGCGAGCCAGACGAGCTGACGCTCACATTTCTCGACATGGAAGGCAACGAGATCCGGCGATTTTCGACGTTGGAAACCGCTGAAGGTGAGGAGGAGTCTGAGCCTCGACCATCCGCAAACCAGGGACTGAACCGCTTCATCTGGAACATGCGCTACCCGGACGCCTACAGCTTCAAGGGAGCAATATACCGTCGTTCCGAGGGCATTACCGGGCCGCTCGTGCCGCCGGGAACCTATCAGGTTCGCCTGGATACCGGCGGGGATCCGCTCACTCAGTCGTTCACGATCAGAATGGATCCGCGGGTTGATGCCACGCAGCAAGACATGGAGCAACAGACGGCCCTGCTGCTTCAGATCCGGGACCGGATTTCGGCGGGAAACCGGGCGATCGTCGGCATCCGCGAGCTTCGTGAGGGTCTGAACTTCTGGCGTGAACGAGCCCGAAATCGGGACGACGCCAGCGAGGTCATCGAGGCTGCAGACACCCTGGACGAGCAACTGACCCGCATCGAAGAGGAACTCGTGCAGACGAGCTGGACGTCGTCCCGCGACGCGTTAACTGCGCCGACAAAACTCGTGGCGAAGCTCTCCTCGCTGGCGGTCAACGTCCGCGACGGCGGAGACGCGCGCCCGACGCGCCAATCCTATGAGGTCTTCGACCAGCTTGCGACGGCTGTTGATGAGCAGGTGGAGGCACTGAACCGGATCGTTTCGACGGAGCTTCCCAGGTTCAACGAACTCTGCCGTGATTCATCGCTTCCAGCACTCGCACTGACCGAAGTGCCGTCGGGGTCGAATACAGAGTAGTCAAGCGGGTCCGATAGATCACCCGCCGCTCAGAACTCCGGTCCCATTCCCGGACGGGGTTGTCTGGTTCCTCTTCTCAGCGTCTTGTAACAGACATGTAACGATCGCTCCCGAGATCGCAACGCCCAGCCGAACAGCGGTCTGGCATTGTGCAATTGCCGCGCGAGCGTTGCGCGGATCTGGATGGTGTGTGGAGGGCGTCCGAGCAGATGCGGGAAGGAAAACAGGACGAGATCAGGGCCAGTGATCCCCGGATCTCTCTAACCGATCTGAGAATAGACCCCTACTCGCCCGCGGAGATGGCCGGCCGAGCGCAAAAGGTGGGGGAGGCGAAGGCCGGGCACGACTTCGTCAACCTGCTCACGCTGGCTGTCCTCGCAGGAGCGTTCATTGCACTGGGTGCGCAGTTTGCGACCATCGCCGGGATCGATTCAGCGCTCGGATGGGGCCCGACGCGGGTGCTCGTCGGGACCGTGTTCTCGATCGGGCTCATCCTCGTCGTTATCGCCGGCGCGGAACTGTTTACCGGGAACACGTTAATCATCATGGCCTGGCTTGGCCGCCGGGTGTCGTCCGCGTCGCTGCTGCGGAACTGGGCGGTAGCCTATGCAGGGAACTTCGTCGGAGCAATCGCAACCGTCTTGCTGATCTACTACGCCGGGCAATGGGCATTTGCTGAGGGACGGGTCGGAGCGCACGCGCTGAACATTGCCATCAGCAAGGTACAGCTCGGTTTCGTGGAGGCCCTGCTTCTGGGGATTCTGTGCAATGCGATGGTGAACCTGGCGGTCTGGCTCTGTCTGAGCGCGCGCAGCAATGTCGACAAGGTGTTCGTCATCATCCCGATGATCGCCGGCTTCGTTGCGTCAGGGTTCGAGCATTCGATCGCCAACATGTACTTCATTCCGATCGGAATCCTGCTCAAAGGCAACGAGGAGGTGGTCGAGCTCTCCGGCGCGGGCGGGGACGCCCTGGCGGATCTCACCTGGGGCAGCTTTCTGGTCGACAACCTGCTTCCTGTGACGATCGGCAACGTGATCGGCGGCGCGGTGATGGTCGCCGCGATCTACTGGCTCGTCTATCTGCGCACGAGTCGTAACGCGGCCTGAGCCCGGGCGCGCGACACCGGCTGAAACGAGTTGCCACGATACTGTAACGCGAATTGCTTGTTCGCTGGCAGCTTTGTCGTTTCCGTGGACGTAAAGTGATCCCGTGGCAGGAGGTGGAGAGCCTCGTCCTGCCTGACACGGGTTCGCGCGTGAGTTCCGTTGCCAAACATGTAACAGGAGTCGATTATGTCGTCGAATATCCGCTGGTTCGAAGACCTTGCCAGGAAAGACATTCCGCTGGCGGGCGGAAAAGGGGCGAACCTGGGCGAGCTGATCGCCGCCGGACTGCCGGTCCCTCCCGGATTCACGGTTACGGCACACGCCTTCACGACGTTTCTGGAGCAGGGCGGCCTGCGGGGAGAGATCGCGGCGCTCCTGGACGCGCTCAACGTGGACGACACCATTGCGCTTCGTTCGACATGTGAATCGATTCAGCGGCGGGTCCACGAGACGCCGTTTCCCCCCGGGATCCGCGCGGATCTCGATGCCGCCTATGACGAATTGTGCGAACGGACGACCGAGACTCAGGACTCGAGTGTGCTCGTCGCAGTCCGCTCATCGGCAACGATGGAAGACACGGCCCAGGCGTCCTTCGCCGGGATGAACCGGAGCTTCCTGAACGTGCTTGGCAAGGAGCAACTGGCCGCACGGGTAAAGGATGTCTGGGCATCACTGTACAGCCCGCGGGTCGTCTTCTACCGAAAGAGGCTCGGGCTGGAGGGCGAGCCGGAAATCGCCGCGATCGTTCAAATGATGGTCGAGGCGTCCAGATCCGGCGTCGCGTTCTCGGTCGACCCGGCGAGCGGCGATCCAGACGTCATCGTCATCGAGGCGGCGTTCGGACTGGGTGAGGTGGTTGTTGCCGGGGAGGTCGAACCGGACAACTACGCGGTTACCAAGGCCGACCTATCCGTCCGGAACGTGCATATCGGTCACAAGTCGTTCAAGCTCTCGCTCGGCGGGGAGTCCGGCAATGTGCGTACCGAACTCTCGCCCGAACAAGCAGGTAGCCGGGTCCTGAACGATAGCGAGATTCAGGGCGTCGCCGAACTGGTGCGACGCGCCGAGAACCACTACGGGGCGCCGCAAGACGTCGAATGGGCCATCGAGAACGGCACGATCTATCTGGTTCAGTCGCGTCCGGTTACCACTATCCCGGGCACTGAATCCGAGAAGGAACCCGCAGCACGGTTCAATGAGCTCGTTCGCGGGCTCGGCGCAAGTCCGGGTCTGGCCGTGGGCGCGGTGAGGCTGACGTCAACGCCAGATGATGCAGAGCGACTCGAAACGGGTGACATCCTTGTCACCACCATGACGTCCCCGGACTGGGTGCCGTACATGCGGCGCGCCGGGGCAATCGTCACCGAGAGCGGGGGCATGACATCTCACGCGGCGATTGTCTCCCGGGAACTCGGCGTCCCCTGTATCGTCGGCGCCCGGGGTGCGTCGACGGCGCTGACCGACGGCATGACCGTCACCGTCGACGGTCGCGCCGGGGTGGTGTTCGAGGGGCGCGTCGAGCACCCCCGGACGCCGGCGACCGGAATTGCGGCAGAATCAGGCGCCGTGGTGGGCGGACAACCGCCGAAGATCGTCACGGCAACGCGGCTCTATGTGAACCTGGCCGAACCCGGAAAAGCGGACGAAGTTGCAGCTATGCACGTCGACGGCGTGGGGCTGCTCCGCGCCGAGTTCATGATCCTGACCGCCCTACAAGGGGTGCACCCACGCCAGTTGATCGAAGAGGGACGCGGGGACGAGTTCGTGGAGCGGATGGAAGAACAGGTGCGGATCATTGCGCAGGCGTTCTACCCGCGTCCGGTGATCTACCGGGCGATGGACTTCCGCACCAACGAGTTCCGCGGGCTCACCGGAGGCGAGCGGTACGAGCCACACGAGGAGAACCCGATGATCGGCTACCGTGGCGTTAGCCGTTACGTCGCCGAGCCAGATCTCTTCCGGCTGGAACTGGAGGCAATGAAACGGGTGCGGCGGAACTTCCCGAATCTGCACCTGATGCTGCCCTTCGTCCGAACCGGGAGTGAGCTGAGGACGTGCAAGGCGATCATCGACGAGGTCGGGCTCACATCCGAACCTGGTTTCCACCTCTGGGCGATGGCGGAGGTACCCTCGATCGTGCACTGGCTGGAAGACTACGCGGAGATCGGTATCGACGGCATCTCGATCGGTTCGAACGACCTGACCCAGCTCGTGCTCGGCGTGGACCGGGATAACGACCAGCTTGCGCATCTCTTCGACGAGCGAGACCAGGCGGTGACGGAGTCGATCAAGGACATCGTGCGTGAGTGCCGCCGGCTCGGGCTTACGTCTTCAATCTGCGGGCAGGCGCCGTCCGTCTTTCCGGAGTACGCTGAGATGCTGGTGCGCATCGGGATCGATTCCATATCCGTCAGCGCCGACAGCCTGGACCTGGCCCGCTACAACATCGCAAGCGCGGAACAGCGCATCATGCTGGAGCAGGCCAGGAGCAGGGATTGAGGTTCACCATCCCGGCATTGGTGCGAATGACTCCGACGAACAGGTTGCCGGCCGGTTTGCCGGAGCGCGTTCGCGACATGCGTTCAGTCAGCCGGATCTCTCGTTGACTCAGGATCCGATGAATCCGCCTGACTGTCTCGCCCATAACCGTGCGTAGGCGCCGTTTCGGGAGATCAGGTCCTCATGCGTTCCGGCTTCGACGACCCTCCCACTCTCAAGCACGATGATCCGGTCCATGTGCGCAATCGTCGACAACCGGTGAGCGATCGCGACGACAGTCTTGCCGTTCATCGCTCGTTGAAGCGAGTCCTGAATCACCGCCTCGGTTTCGGAATCGAGCGCGGACGTCGCCTCGTCCAGAATGAGGATCGGCGCATCCTTCAGCATGGCGCGCGCCAGCGCGATGCGCTGCCGTTGGCCACCGGATAGCGTCACACCGCGCTCGCCGACGTTCGCGTCATAGCCGGTTCGACCGGCCCCGTCTCGCAAGGCGCGTATGAACTCGTCCGCGGCCGCCTGCCGGGCCGCGCGTTCGACGTCCGAGGGGGCGATGTCAGTGTCCCCGAACGCGATGTTGTCGCGAATCGAACGGTCCAGCAACGGCGCATCCTGAGAGACCATCGCGATCTGCCGGCGAAGACTGTCCTGCGTCACGCGTCGAATATCCTGGCCATCGATCGAGATACAACCCGACTCGAGCTCGTGAAACCGCAGGATCAGAGTGACAAGCGTTGACTTGCCCGCGCCTGAATGCCCGACGATCGCGACTTTCTCACCCGGCCCGATGTCGAGCGACACGCGATCGAGACCGCCGTCGTCACTCCCGTAGTGATGACTCACGTTGATGAGACGGATTGCCCCGCCAGTGACGCTTAGTTCCGTGGCGTCAGGAGCGTCCGCTATGTCGAGCGGCTGGGCAACGGTTCCAAGCGAGTCTCGCGTCTGCCCGATGT
>SKKR01000295.1 GCA_007123655.1 Thermomicrobiaceae bacterium | reverse complement strand
CAGTCGAGGTCGATGCGACCGATTGCCGTCACGTTCGCAAAATCAAAGGCGCCGGGCCGGGGATGGTGACCTATCGCAACGAACGAACCATGAACGTCCGCCCCCGAAGCCCGGACGAGCTCGGGCTGAATGGTTCGTCCTGAGCAGGTCCCCGATCGCTCCGATTTCCGGGAATCTCCCGACCCCCTTCGGGTCTCCGGTCAATCACCGGATGGTTGAATTGGGCGGGGTGCGCAGTTGCGCCGCGCCAGACGTCACCGGAATACCACTGCTGATGAATCAATTCTGCCAACAACTCCCCACACCTCCCGGGATCACGCGATGGTCCATCCTGGCGCTGGCCGGTGTGTTCGTTCTCGCCGGCTGTCAGGGTGACGAGCCGGACGAGGTGAACGTTCCCGGCGGAGATCCGGATCGCGGCGCCGAGCTGATCATCAGCTACCAGTGCGGTGAGTGCCACTACATTCCCGGGATCGAAGGCGCCGATGGACGCGACGCGCCAGGGCTTCAGATCTGGCCAAACCGGGCGTTCGTCGCCGACTCAGCGCCGAACACGCCGGAAAACGTCATCGCGTTCATCCAGAACCCGGCAGCCGTGCAACCCGGCTCACCGATGCCGGACCTTGGTGTATCCGAAGAGGAGGCGCGAGATATCACCGCGTATCTTTTCACGCTTCGTGGGCCCGAGGGCCGGCGATAGGAGGGTGCCTCAAAAGCCTCAACCCGGTACTGGCGCAGCTCCGTATGCGCCACTGTGGATATAGGTGTTTACGCGTACACTACATTGACGCCCTGAAACGTCGCGCCATGCGTCGCTTGTGAGCGCAGAGTGGCGGGCAGAGTCGCCCGCCACTACCAGCGAGATCGTTATGAGACATCCTCATAGCCCCGGCTTCACGTCAGCGAGTTTAAAGCACGCGCGTTGGCAACGTTTCTGACGAATGACGCCTCACCGGGCAGGTGAGGCGTCTGTCTGATTCAGTGAGTTTCACACGATGAGATCAGTCGTCGTTCGATTCTCCCGGCGCAGCCGTCGCGACCTGCTCTTCCGGTTTGATGGTGAACCTCGCGAGAATAATCCCGAACTCATAGAGCAGATACATCGGGACCGCGACGAGCAGCATGTTGAACGGATCCGGCGTGGGCGTGATGATCGCGGCAGCGATCATGCAGCCAACCAGCATGAACTTTCTGATGCCGGCCAGGCGATCCGCGCTGACTACGTTGAGCTTGGCAAGCAGAAAAATGACCACCGGCATCTCGAACGTTATGCCGACCCAGAGCATGAGTGTGAAGTAGAAGTTAATGATGTCGCTCGCCCGGAATGCGGTCTCAAACACATCCATCCCGTAACCGCCGGCGCCAAATCCGGACAGGAAGCCGAGCGCTCTCGGGATAACGATGAAGAACGCGAACAGCATACCCGCCACGAAGAGGCCACTGACGAAGGGCAGGGACATCTTCACATAACGCCGCTCCTCGTTGGTCATACCCGGACCAAGGAAGGCGATGAGCTGATACACGAGCACTGGCATCGAGATCGCCACCGCGATATAGAACGCGACCCGCATGAATGTCGCGAAACCCTCGGTGGGACTGATCAGGACGAACGACTCGAGTCCAGAGAGGTTCGTCATCAGTCTGAGTAGCGGGAATGCGAGGATCAACCCGAACACGAACGCGATGCCGATCGCGATCGCAGAATAGAGGATACGCTGACGGAGCTCTTCCAGGTGCTCCTGGAGCGTCATCTCTTCGAAAATGTCTTCGGGTTCCGGTTCCGGAATCATCGGGACGTCAGTGCGTCCACGTACGCGGTCTATGATGCTAACCATAGCCTCTGCTCTAGTCAGGTTGACCGGTCCGACGGCTTCGGGCCGGCACCACACGTGTCGACATCATCGGGCGTCTGTCCCCGATCAGATCGCACCTACGAGGATGTCGAAGCGTGCTCCTGGATGAAATCGATCGCGTCTCCGACGCTGACGATATTCGTCGCCTCTTCATCCGAGATCTCGATGCCGAACTCTTCTTCGAGCTGCATGATGAGTTCGACCAGGTCCAGAGAGTCCGCATTGAGATCCTGCACGAACTCTGCTTCCCGCGTGACCTTCTCCTGCTCGACGCCGAGCTGTTCAGCTACGACTCCCTGTACACGCTGGAATAGCTCGTCCGACACCCCTGCCTCCTCTGATCATCCGTCGATCTGACCGTATAAACGCTTCGGTATTATGCACGTTTCCGTGCGCCAACGGCAACTTTCCGGACGATGACTCTCCGTCGTGATCGGCGCCAGCGAGCCAGGTCACCTAGTGTGACGACGCCAGGCCGTTCGCGATCGTTCCGAGCACCCCGTTGACGAACTTGCCGGAGTTCTCGCCGCCGAACTCCTTGGCGATCTCAACCGCTTCGTTGATCGCCGCCTTCATGGGAACGTCCGACTCACTGGTCAACTCGTATATTGCGATCCGGAGAATGTTGCGATCTACCGCCGGTAGCTGATCGACCGGGAACGCAGGGGCGGCGTTTTCGATCTGCTCGTCGATTGACTGACGGCGCTCACGGATGCCGGTGAGCAACCGCTCGACATAGCGCCTGACTGGTTGCGGTTCGCTCCGGTCTTCGAGATAGCGTTTCAGGATCTCGTCGAGATCATGCTCGGCGACATCCGATTCGTACAGCGCCTGGAGCGCCAGTGTTCGTGCTTGATGCCGTGTGTTGCCAACCGTCATGAACGTAGGTCTCCCGTAGCAGTTTCAGCGGTGTACTCGTCGGTTTCCGGTTTGCCGTACTCGATTGCCGGCGGTCAGATTGGTCAAGTGCTCGTCAGGACGTCGTCCTCAATTGTACCCGTTTGGGATCGCTGTGCGTGGGGATTTCCAGAACTCGAAGCGACCGCAATTGCGGTCAGACGTATCACTGGCCAGCACGGCGGCTGGCCAGCGGAAAGTTCTGCCTGGGCACGGAATCGGCTGGAGAATACGTGCTACATCAAGCCGTGACTCGGCTCCGGAAGAGAGAACACAATCGCGAAGATCCAGAGCCCAAGGACGAGCAGCGTAAGCAGCAGGACGCCGAAGATGATCTTCTTCTCGCGACCTGTGAGCGGTATCCGTTCCGTCTCTTCCAGCGTCGTGACTTCCCGATCTTCGTCCATGCTCCCCGGCTCCTTCCCCAACATCTCACTCGACGCGCACATTCTACAGCAGAACACGTGAGTTGTCGCGTCGGGGATATCCCGTAGCCCGGTTCACCCGCACCGGCCGTTGACTCCGTCGTCTACAATACGGACACGGGACCACAACAGTTCAGTATTGATTGGCGTCGCGGAAGCGAGGGCCTGGCATTGGGCAGGCCCTTGTGTGGCTTCTCGGCGGGACGTTGAGCGGTTCCGTGTTCGCGATTCGTGCCCTG
>SKKR01000417.1 GCA_007123655.1 Thermomicrobiaceae bacterium | reverse complement strand
TAAAGGTCGTCTTGCCGTTCGGACAGCGAAAGCAGCCCCAGACAACCGCAGTTATCAATAATCATAACTGTTTTGACGTCTCATTGGTAATCGCACTGTCGAGTGATGAACAGAGTACACTGGTCAACTGCGTAACGCATCGGGGGCGGATTAGCAGATACCGCCTCGGGCTGCGCGACCCGCGATCATCGGTTCGGCCGCATCCAGACTCGTGAATTGAGCAGCAATTTGAACGCACCAGCAACCGCGAACGACTACATATCAAGCCTGGAATCTGACAGGCAGGAACTGGTAAGCGCAATTCGTGAGACGGTGCTAGCTAATCTCGATGACGGATTCGTCGAGATCATCGACTTCGGAATGATCGTCTACGCGATTCCCCTGGAACGGTATCCAGATACGTACAACGGTCGACCGCTCATGTACGCCGCGCTGGCGTCACAGAAGCGGTACGTCTCGCTGTATCTCATGGGCGTCTACGCGGACCCGAACGTCGCCGACTGGTTTCACCGGGAATACCGGGAGACCGGAAAGCGCTTGGACATGGGCAAGAGCTGTGTCCGGTTCCGCAAGCTGGACGATGTCCCGTTCGAACTTATCGGAGCGGCCATCGCCCGGTACGACGCTCCATCGTTCATCGAGACGGCAAACCATGCCCGGTCCCGCGGGTGACCGCCGGCGTCTGATAGGCTAGCATTCTGGATTGACGGGATTGCACTGCCGCGTCGGAAGGGTAACACCGTGACCGAGTTGATGTATCTTGATGATCCGGAGATCCGCGAGTTCACCGCCTCCGTAACCGAATCGATTGACGATACAGGCATCGTTCTGGATCGCACGGCGTTTTATCCAGGCGGCGGGGGTCAGCCGGCCGATACCGGCACGCTCGAGATTCCAGGGGAACGACTGGTCATCACCGGAATGAAGCGCATCGACGGCAAGGTTCTCCACCTGACAGAGGCAGGCATCGCGCTTCCGGTGCCCGGAACGGCGGTAACCGGCAGGATAGACTGGGAGGTCCGCTACCGGCTCATGCGCACGCATACCGCGATGCACGTGCTTTGCGGCGTGGTATTCAAGGAGTACGGGGCTCAGGTGACCGGCGGGAACATGGGACTCGAGCGAGCCCGGATGGACTTCGAGCTCGAGGATCTCAGTGAGGCGAGGATCCAGCATATCGAGGAGCGGTGCAACGAGGTAATTAGTGAATCGCGACCAGTGTCCTGGAAGACGCTTTCCCGTGAAGAGGCATTCCAGATTCCGGATCTCATCAGAACCAAAATCAACCTGCTCCCCGAACACATTCAGGAAGTCCGGGTGGTGGAAATCGAAGGACTGGACATTCAGGCGGATGGCGGAACCCACGTCCGCAGCACCGCCGAAGTCGGCGGGCTGAAGATCGTCGGAACGCGAAGCAAAGGCAAGAGCAACAAGCGGCTGGAGATCGAGATCGTCGATCCACAACGTTGATCCGGTCAATGCTCCGGAATGACCGGCAGGAAGGGACGGGAACCACAGATGGGGATTCGGTGGGAACAACTCATGGCCGCACGGGCGGCATCGATCCACAGCTCATTCAATGTACCGTTTGATGAGATGCCTTCCCACCCCGACTTGATCCCGTTTACCGGTGGCACACCCTCTCCTGAGTTCCTGCCGATCCAACACCTCCGTGATGCGAACCGTCGCGCCTGGAACGTGGAGCCGGAGGCCATGTATTACGGCGACACCGGTGGATTTCCTCCACTTCTCGAGCGAATCACCGAACGCATGGCAAAACGCGGAGTTAGCGTTTCGGTCGACGAGGTTCTGGTAACGAGCGGAGCCCAGCAAGGCCTGGACCTGATCAGCAGGGCGTTCCTGGACCCCGGAGATACGGTCATCGTTGAAGCGCCAACCTATTTCGGGGCGTTGCAGGTCTTCGACATGTTTCAGGCACAGTATCAATCCGTGGAGATGGACGAACACGGGATGATTCCCGAATCGCTCGAGGCCGCGCTGAACTCGGCTGAACGTCCAAAATTCATCTATACGATACCGACATATCAGAACCCGACTGGCGTGACGATCCCCGTCGAGCGTCGGACGCAGATTCTCCAGATCGCCGGGAGATACAACGTCCCGCTCGTCGAAGACGATCCGTACGGGGAACTCTGGTTCGGCACCAGCGGGACGAACCCGCTTCGGTCGCTGGGCGATGACATTCTTTACCTGGGGACGTTCTCCAAGACGATCGTCCCGGCAATCCGTATGGGATGGATGTGCGCCCCTCCTGAGCTCATCGAGACGTTCCGAACCGCTAAAGAAGCGACCGACATCTCCAGCGACCGGATCGTCCAGCGGATGGTCGTCGAAGCGACGAATGACGGCTGGCTCGACCGGCATCTGGACAAGGCCCGGGTGAACTACGCGGAGCGGTTCGGACGGATGAGCGCGGCGCTCGAGCGCCACATGCCGGACGGGGTTACCTGGACGGTCCCGACGGGCGGCTTCTTCGTCTGGGTGACCCTGCCGGACGGTGCGGACAGCCTGGCGTTACTCCCGCACGCCATGCAGGACGGGGCACTCTACCTGCCCGGCTCGATCTTCTACGTCGACCAGCGGCCAAGCCCATCATTCCGGCTCGGCTTCACCACGCTTCCAATGGATCGCTACGAGGAAGGCATAGAGCGGCTGGGGACGTCGCTGCGACGGGAGATTGGCTGATCGCTGGACTACTCGTAGGGACGCCAGGTTGGGTTTCTCGGCAACATGGCCGGTATCATGCCCTGACGTTCCAGGTCATCCCTGATCAGCAAGCCAAGCTGCACTTCGAACGTTGTGCCCGCGAGGACTGGATGATGCTCGAAACGTGCCCGCTCGAAGTACTGGACGGTGTGAATCTCTCCGGTGTCAGGGTTGGGCTCTTCAAACTCTCTGGAGATCGGATAACCGAACCGGCTGAGCCCGCCGTACTCATGCCAGAACTCCCGAAAGACCCCGTCGATCGAATGTCCGGTGATGTCGAAGCACTCGCGGTCCGGTCCTGACAGACACTCGCCCTCTGGATGGAACACGTCTTCATCACGCCGGTCAGCGGTGATCTCGTTTCCAATAAGCGTTCCGAGCACTTCGTAGGCAGTCCCCTGATGCTCCGGGTGATACTCCATCCGAACCCGTTCGAAATCCTGGACAAGTAGCCAGGAACCGTCCTCCTGTTCTCTGGGATACCGCCTGGTCAGCGGCAAGCCGATGGTTCTGAGATCCCCGTTCGCTTCCCAGTAGTCCAGAAATCTTCCCTCTACCGCGAAACCGGTTTCGGGGAAGTATCGTGACCCTTCACGCGAGGGAGGCGGATCCATTCCGCCGTCCCGCGGATAGTCACGAAATGCGTTGAAGAACGGTTCCTTCGGGGAGAATCGGGTATCCTCATCGAGGACGC
>SKKR01000102.1 GCA_007123655.1 Thermomicrobiaceae bacterium | reverse complement strand
GAGTCGTCGATGACTACACGGTGGAGTTCGAGATGAGCGAGCCGTTCGGGACGTTCGTCGTGGTGCTGGCCCGCCAGAACAACGGCTGCGCGATCTATCCCGAATCGATCGTGGAGGAAGCCGGAACAGATGACATCCCGGAACGGATCGGCACCGGACCGTACCGGTTCGTCGAGTGGCAGGCCGACCAGCACATCCTTGCCGAACGCTTTGATGACTACGTCTATCGGGACGAGGAACCTCGCGGCTATGGCGGCCGCAAGCACGCCTATCTCGACTCGATCCGGTTTATCCCTGTGCCGGACGAAGCCGCTCGCGTCGCCGGTCTGCAGGCCGGAGACTATCACTTTCTCGAAGAGATCACGACTGATCAGTTCGAGGCGATCGAAGGCGACGAGAACGTCGTTGCCGAGGTCGGACCGCCAAGCGGTAATGATCAGATCATCATGAACATGGAACAGGGAATCATGACCGACATCAACATGCGCCGCGCGGTCCAGGCGGCGATCGATGTCGACGAGATCCTGACGGCAGCCTGGGGCACGGACTACTATCGCGCCGGCCCGGGCCACATGTGGGAAGAGACGATCTGGCATACCACCGCTGGCGAGGATCGATACAACCTCGCGGATCCGGACCTGGCGTCCGAATACCTGGACGAAGCGGGGTATGACGGGGAGACTGTCCGCGTCATCACGACCCAGGAGTACATGGACATGTACAACACCGCGATCGTCCTGGAGCAACAGCTCGAGGACGCCGGGATGGATGTCTCGGTTGAAGTGTTCGACTGGGCAACGTTGCTCGAAACCCGTGGCGATATGGAGGCCTGGGATCTGGCGATCACCGGCTTTACATTCCGCGTCGACCCGACCCAGCTGCCGTTTATGCGCTGTGAATGGGGCGGCAGATGGTGCTCGGACGAGAAGGTGGAACTCGTCAACCGCCTGTTCGCCGAGGTCGAGCTCGATGATCGCGTGGCCGTCTGGGAGGAACTGCAGGAGCTGATCTATGAAGAGGTCCCGATGGTCAAGACCGGCGAGGGACTGACGCTCCTTGCCTACCGGCCGAACGTGCGGGATCTGGACCTGACGCTCCTGGCGCCGGCGTACTGGAATACCTGGCTGGACGACCAGTAACTGGCTCCTTGACCGACGACCCCCCGGGAATGCAGCGAGCGTTCCCGGGGTCCCCTTTCATGATAAGAAAGAAATGGTCAAGCTTGTGGGCATCCGATGAGAAAGTGGAACTGACCGGACAGCTGCAGCGCGAGATCGAGTTCG
This sequence comes from Thermomicrobiaceae bacterium, assembly GCA_007123655.1. Taxonomy (GTDB): domain Bacteria; phylum Chloroflexota; class Chloroflexia; order Thermomicrobiales; family Thermomicrobiaceae; genus SLMJ01. The sequence continues at coordinate 2,138 of SKKR01000102.1, read as the reverse complement.
ACGACCGGTTCGAGGTCTGGGAGCGCCTCCAGGAGCTCTTCTATGAGGAAGTTCCCCTGATCAAGATCGCTGACCAGTTCAACTTGAACGCCCGGTCACCGCAGGTTCAGGGCTTCGAGCCATTCGTTCAGCTCAGCCCGATTTTCTGGAACGTCTGGCTCTCTGACGAGTAATGACACCTCAACGAACGTGCACGGGGAGCGGTACATCGCTCCCCTTTTTCGTTGTGCCTCGTTCAAACGTGTATTTATAAGTGGGGTTCACAAAACTGCTGATTGCTGTTAGTGTGCCATGCGGGACGATGCCGGACTGGAGGGAGGGATCGTTGCCGCACGCACCCGGGCAACCGTGTGCCCGCTGACACGGGAAGAATGGAAGTCGAGCCGTGTCTATCGCTCGACCAGTGGAGGAGATGGAATGTCAAGTCAGGAAATGAACCGCCGGAAACTGATCGACCTGCTAACCGCAAACCAGATGAACCGCAGACAGCTTCTCGCCAGGACGGCCGCGCTGGGTCTCGCGGTCCCGACCGTCTCAATGCTGCTTGCTGCCTGTGAAGTTGACGATGATGATGAGCCGGCTGTCGATCCGGATGATGACGATGTAGATCCAGACGATGATCCAGACGACGTGGACGACCCGGACGATGACCCGGATGATGACGCGGTAGTTGACGACGACCGGCACGGCGGGGAACTCCGGGTCGCGGTCGGCGGAGAGCCGCCTTCCCTTGACTGGCACCAGTCAACGGCTCTTCTGACCGTGCTCATAATGGGACACGTTTACGAACCTCTCTTCACCTGGGACGAGGAATTCGCGGTAACCCCGGATCTCGTGGATACCTTCGAGACGAGTGAAGACGGACTCCTGAACACCCTTCATCTCCGACAGGGCGTGCTGTTCCACAACGGTGAGGAACTCACCGCGGAGGACGTCCACGCGTCGATCGACCGCTGGGCGAACGTTCTGGGCGTCGGGTTCGGAGAGGACCTGATGAACCACACCGAAGAGATGCGCGTTGTCGACGACTACACGCTCGAGTTCGAGATGAACGAACCGTTCGGCACGTTTCCAGGGGTTCTGGCGCGCCAGAGTCATGCCTGCGCGATCTACCCGCAATCCCTGGTTGAAGAGGCCGGGTCGGACACGATCCCGGAATATATCGGGACCGGCCCCTATCGCTTCGTCGAGTGGCAGGCGGACCAGCACGTGCTCGTCGAGCGGTTCGAGGACTACGTTCCGCGAGATGAGGATTCCAGCGGGTACGCCGGGCGAAAGCATGCCTATCTCGACAGCATCCGGTTCATTCCGGTGCCGGACGAGGCTTCCCGGGTTGCGGGTTTGCAGTCCGGGGAGTTCGATCATGTCGAGGCGATCACCACCGAGCAGTACGAGGCGATCGAAGACGACGAGAATGTGGTGGTTGAACTCGGCTCTCCGATCCGGATGGATCTGACGCTTGTGAACATGAGCCAGGGTGTACTTGAAGACCAGACGATGCGCCGGGCGGTTCAGGCCGCGGTCAACTGCGAACAAGCGCTCACCGCCGCACACGGTGCGGACTATATCCGGCTCGATCCCGGCCTGATGTGGGAAGAGACCATCTGGCACTCCACCGCGGGCGAGGATCGGTACAACATAAGTGATACTGACCTGGCCGCCGAATACCTGGAGGAGGCTGGTTACGACGGCGAAGAGATCCGCCTGATCACCACTCAGGAATTCATGGATCTCTACAACACCGCCGCAGTGATTGCCCAGAATCTCGAGGATGCCGGCATGAACGTCGACGTGCAGGTGTTTGACTGGGCGACATTGCTGGACCGCCAGGCGGACCCCACCGCCTGGGAGCTCTGCACGACGTGGTTCGGTTTCCGTGTCGATCCGGTGCAACTGCACTATCTCAACTGTGACTTCGCCGGTATGTGGTGCACTGACGGAAAGAACGAACTCGTCGAGCGACTCCGGTCCGAAGTCGATCTGGACGAGCGTGTCGCGATCTGGGAACAGATCCAGGAGCTAGCCTACGAGGAAGTGCCCCTCATCAAGACAGGCGAGAGCGTCAACCTGCTCGCGTACCATCCGCGCGTGCAGAATCTGGAGCTTGTTCAGCTGGTGGCGGCCTACTGGAACGTCTG
>SKKR01000395.1 GCA_007123655.1 Thermomicrobiaceae bacterium | reverse complement strand
GGTGGACAGGCTGGCTTCTCCACACCCGGTTTTCAGGACGCATCCGAGTACGAAGACCAGCACCAGGATGCCGAGCGATTGCGCTTGCTCTAAGTGGCCGCTACCCGGGCTGCTGATTTCCTGATCGTGCCGGTCAGCGTCGAAAACGACAAGGGTGGGGGCCTGATGAAGAAGCTGCTCCCCCACCTCCCGCCGCTGGACGATGACACGCGCGGCCGGGACGTCGAGCGCGTGCACGTGCTGGATCCATTTCAGCTTCCAGCCCTGGTGCAGACGTCGTCTCCGAGACAGGACGAGATCACCGACAACGTCGTGACGCACGCCCGGGACACCCGCGAGCGATGGAAGGAGACCCGCGCATCACTGCTTTCCCGAAGCATTGAGGGTCGCAGGGTGGTCACCGCAAGCAGTCAGGAGAACTGGGAGCACGCAGGGTGGGAGCAGCCGGGGACCGACGTCTTTCGTGCCGATACACCGGTCGAACGAAATCTCGGCCTCCGGATCGGAAACGCGCTGCACGGTGCGATGGAGAGCATCGATATCCGGCGACATCATTCGCTCGATGACGTTGTTCGCGGTCTAGTGGAATCGGCGCTGGACGACGCGGACATCGCCTCGTCCGACACCGGCTCCAGAGAGCGGGTGTTCCGGATGGTCGAGCGCGCGCTCCAGAGTGATCTACTCAACCGGGCACGGTCCGCGGACGAACTGGTGCAGGAAGTTGAGTTCGGATACGGGATCGCCGACGGTGGAATGATTCAGGGGCAGATGGACGTCGTCTTCGTGGAGGACGGTGGGATCATCATCGGGGATTTCAAGAGCGACAACATTCAGCCCGGGTACGCGGAGTCCCGCGTCGAGCAACACTACGGAGGTCAGGCGGCTGTTTATGCGTACGCCGCCCATCAGGTCACCGAGCTTCCGGTTCGCGAAGTGGTCTTCTACTTCGCCGAGACCGGGGAGTCCGTAGCGTTTGATGGAGCAGCGTTGTTCGAGCGCGGTCAACGTATTGCGACAACCTCGGACAGCGCCGACGTGGGAGCGGAACCGGACAATTCCGCCTGAACAGGGAACCGAACGGTGCATACGTCTATGTTGAACACCATCGCACAGCTCTACGGCGAATACTGGGACGGGGGCGACGATGACGTCAGTCAGGTCATCGGGACCAGTCTCGAACCCAGGGGTATGGATCTGCTTTTCCAGCATTTCTCCCTGACGAGGTGCGGCGCCGGCCATCTTGTGCTCGACATCGGGTGCCGGGACGGCCGTTACGCGATCGAAATTACACGCCGGCACGGGTGCCGAACGGTTGGTATCGATCCCGTGCCTCGGAACATCGAACTGGCCGGCGAACGAATCCGTCAGGAAAACATGACCTATCTCGTCTCCGCAATGGAAGGAAGTGTGGAAGACCTGCCGTTCGAAGACGAGTCGATCGACCACATATGGTGCCGGGACACGTTGAATCATGTCGAGCTCGAGCCGGCGATGCGCGAGAGTGCCCGGGTGCTGAAACCCGGCGGCTGGATGCTGGTGTACCAGACGTTTGCCGGGGACCATCTGGAGCCGCTCGAAGCGGACCGGATTTTCAAGGCATTGGCGATCGTGGAACGGAGCATGGATTCCGTGACGTTCGAGCGGGTCTCCGAACAGCACGGGCTGAGACCGGAGCTCCGGGACGTCATCGCCAGCGAGTGGCGCGAGCGGGCAATCGAGGACGGAGACGACAGCATCAGTCAGGATCTCCTGGAGCTTGGACGGATGCGCCGGAACGAGCGCGAGATGGCGGAGCGGATCGGTCGGGAGCGATACGAAGCAGAGCTCGCAGTGCGGCTCTGGGGGATCTACCAGCTGCTCGGCAAGCTCCAGCCCGTCAGCTATCTGCTGCGGAAGCCGCCGGATTCGAGCGCCGAGGCCGAACGGCCTGAATAGCCGGTGACCTAGGCGTAGACTCGCACCTGTATGTCCGACGGTCGAAACGCGTTCGCGGCGTTCTGGTCTTGCGGGCAGGCGGCAATGCCGACAATCAGGTCCATCGTGGCGCGCAGAAGCACGTAGTCGCCACGCTCGGTGAGTGGTTCACGGATCTCGAAGCGCCCACGCTGGCGTAGCCCCACGTTCATAAACCAGTTGATCGGGTCCGGCACCGAGTCCGGCGCGATCCCCCGTCCGCGAAGCGCCGTCGCCAGCCCCTCCTGGCAACTGGCATGGTCTTCGATCCCGTAGTCGGTGAGGTAGGACTGGGCATTGCATGCCGGATAGAGGAGATCGTGCCGGCCGCACGTGTCTTCCAGCATCACCATCATCGGATTGTACCGCTGGCTGAAGATCGTCATCTCGTTGATCAATACAAGCGAGTTGTTCCCTGCCCGGGTGTGCGACGCCGAGACACGCTCATCGGTATCATGAAGGTTGAAGGCAACCATCGTGGCAACCTGTTTGCCCTGCACATCGGTTAACTGGAGAAACTCGCCCTCTCGAACGGTAAAGGCGGTCGGGTGTTCCGGTCGTACCAGTGTCGAACGCTTGGGAATCCGGCTCTTCAGGATCTCGTCTCGGGTCAACGTTGCCGTCAAAACTCATCCACTCCTCTACCCGTCCGGCACGCGATCGCCGGCACCTGGCTCCAGCTACCCATCCTGCTGTGATCGCCGCCACGCGAGCAGGCTCAAGAATTCGAAGATCAACGTTGCTCCAACCAGCGATGTCATGCCGGAAGCATCGTTGGCGGGCAGGATCTCGGTCAGATCCATGCCGACAAAGTCTATACCAGTCAGCCCGCGCATGAACTGCAGCGCTTCACGACTGCTGAATCCGCCCACATCCAGGATCCCGGTACCTGGAGCGGTGCTCGGATCCAGCACGTCGATGTCAAACGTGAGGAACACCGGACCGGATCCGCGTCGCCGCCGAATGGCATCGAGGACTGCCGGGATCCCCGAATCGTATACCTCGTCGGCCGTCCAGACCTCGAAGCCGAGCCGGCGGGCGACTTCCCAGTCGTCGGCATTATAGAGGGCGCCGCGCAACCCCACCTGGATCGATCGGTTCAGATCGAGCAGACCCTCTTCTATTGCCCGGCGAAACGGGGTGCCGTGCGTGTACCTCTGGCCGAAGTAGCTCTCCTGAACGTCGGGGTGCGCATCGAACTGGAGCAATCCCACCGGGCCATGGTGACGCGCGATGGAGCGCAACTGCGGCAACGTTATGGAATGGTCGCCGCCAATGACAATCGGGACAACCCCGGCCTCAAGCACCTCGGTCAAGCCACCGGCAATCCGGTCGAACGAGTCCTCGATATACCCCGGGACCGTCGGCAGATCACCGTAATCGACGACAGACAGGTGATCATAGACCTGAACACCGAGAGCGGGATTGTAGGTCTTCAGCATCAGAGACATCTCGCGCACCGAGGCGGGACC
>SKKR01000105.1 GCA_007123655.1 Thermomicrobiaceae bacterium | reverse complement strand
GGACACGGTGTCGAGCGTCAGATCGACCCCGTTCGGTTGCAGTTGCGTGTCGCGGTCGACCAGTCCATCGAGTAGCGGAGGATCCTGCTCGAGCAGCGCCTCGATCTGCTCACGGCTAAGGACTCCGCCGAAAGCGAACTCGGTCATTCGATGATTCCCTTCCCCTGGGCGCGAGCACGGAGGCCCACGGCAACCGTCGTGAAAGCGCGCGTCTCGGCGCGCTAGAACAATCCCAGATCGATTACGCCCGTGAGTTCCAGCGCAACCAGGATCACCGGCTGGTGGATCAGATAGATCGCCAGCGAGTAGCGACCCGTAAGTGAAAGGCCGCGAATGCCGGGCAGATGCCCGAGATCCGGTAACCTGAACTGCCGCTCGCCATTGCGGTAGAGCCAGTATCCGGCGTAGATGCCGAGCAAGGCGGGACCGAGCCACGGGATCAGCGGCCGGTAGTCGAGCATCGATCCGATACCCTCAGGCCGGAACCCGAGCCAGACCAGCCAGGGGAAGTCGACTCGCGGGTATCCCATGAACCAGCCCAGCGCGATAAGGCCCACCCCGGTTACCAGCGCCACTCGCGGCCACCGCAGGAACGGATAGGCCAGGATGATCGAAATGCCGATCAGGTGCAGGATGCCGAAAATAATCGTCCCGCTCGGCGCGAAAAGCCAGACGCCGACCGTAATCAACATACCGTAGCCGAAGATCCGGACACCTCGGAGCATGTACTTCTGCGCCAGCGACCACTCGTCCGTCAGGCGTGCAGTCGCCCTGGTGTAGCTGAGAACGAGCGACACCCCGACCAGGAAGACGAACATGAACGCGATCCCGTTGGCGAACCGCTGCCAGTTCCCGGTGTTGGCGCCGATCTCATAGCCGCCGAATTGATCGAGGTCGTACATGAAGTGGTAGAAGACCATGAGGATGATCGCCACCCCCCGCAGGGCGTCCACCTCCCAGAGACGGACATTGCTGGCGGCCGATCCGCTCTCCGCCGCCGTCCTGGTCTCTGACTCGGTTGCTGGTTGCTCACGCGCGAGTGTCATTCGAAGCCTGAACAGTTCAGTATCGGTTCGATTCCAACGTGTCGTGCGCCAAGTGTACCGGTGCCCAACAGGCTATTTCACCGCAAAAGGGATCATAGATCGATGGAGGCCCGCTCGCCTTCGATGCGGACGACTGTGCCGTACACCTGTGAGAGCTTCTGTAGGCGGGTCAGGACACGCTCCGCGATTTCACCGCTGGCAACTTCCGGTTTGCCCCGACGATGCGCCCTTGGGCCATGCGCCAGCGAGACCGGTACGATCTCCAGCCCCGTGATTCGCTCGCCGTCAAACTCCAGCAGCGGCATGACGGTCTCCCAGTAGCGCGGGTCGGCCGGGAAGCCCTTCGTATCACCGCCATAGCGCGTATCGTAGACGATCGCCGGCGTCTGAGTCTGCTCCACCCGGAACCGGTCATAGGAATCCGCGGGAAGCCGCCACACGAGTTCGTTCTGGCCGATGAAGTTGCCGAGCGAGTAGAAGATCGGTTTGCCATCGTAGATTTCGATTCCCCGTATCAAGTGCGGGCCGTGACCGACGACCAACCCGGCGCCGGCATCGATCATCCGCCGGGCAAACGTCGTGATGAAGTCCGCGGGCATCTCCTTGTCTTCAGCCTGCTGCTCGTGGGCGTGCAGGCTGACGATCACCAGGTCGGACCGCCGCCGGGCGTCCTGAACCCACCGCTCCATCGCAGCGACGTCCTTTTCCTTGGGGACCGTCTCGACATACGGTTCGTCCGCGATCTTGAAGTTGCTTTCCAGGAATGGAAACACGTCCGGGTCATCCGGCGGGAATTTGAAGCCGAGCTGGATGCGCTCCTGTCGTTGCTGTTCAAGTCCGAGCCCGAACGCAACCTCCCGGATCGTGTTGAGTTGCCCCGCGGTGACGTAGTACGTGGTGTCGAAGTGCAACGGGTTGAGCCCGGGGCGCCCCACCATGTCCGGTCGCTGCTCGGCAGCCTCCTGACCGGAACTGAACGACGAACTGCAGGAGATCATCCCGACACTCCCGGCAGGCGTATCCAGATAGACCGGCATCCGGCTCTCGGCGAGGTTGCGGCCAATACCGGCGAAAGGAATCTGACGCTCCTCCAGCACCTCGATGGTCGCGATCAAACCTTCAATGCTGTAGTCAAGCGAGTGATTGTTGGCGCAGGCGAACAGGTTGAACCCCATATCTGTCAGATCGTCCATGACCCATTGATGCGCCGCGAAGTGCGAACCACCGCTCTCAAGCGCCGGGTAGCCCGCGAAGTCGTTCGGCAGGACTTCGAGATTGGTAAAGGCAACGTCCGTGTCAGTCAACAGCTCGATCAGTGACCGTGTCGGTTCGTCCAGTGATATGCCGACCCGCCGGGTGATGATGCTGTCTCCGGTTACGGCGAGTTTCATGCTGCTGTGAACGCTCATACCTGTCCTTCCGCTACGCAACAACCGGCCTGCCGTGTTCCACTCCGCTGGCGGCCATGATAACGTCTTTACCGGGTTACGGGGCGGGCGCAGGACGGGAAACTCCCGCAAATCGCGCAGTGAGTTGACGGTTGGCACAGAAACCACACACCAGGGATGTTGAGCAGGACCGCGGCAACTGGGGAATGCTGGCGCTCGCCTGGCTGCTCTATTTCGGGTTTGCGGTCACGTCCGCCTCACTGTTCCCCCTGGTAACCCCAATCCGAAGCGACCTGGATCTCAGCTACTCACAGATGGGAATCATCCTCGGGGCCTGGCAGCTCGTCTACATCGGCGCCGCGCTCCCGGTGGGCAGCCTGATTGACCGGTTCGGCACCAAGCGCTCGCTGGTCGTCGGAGCCCTGATCATCGCGGCGTCTGGCTTTGCCCGAAGTGTGGCCCCGGACTTCCCCGTCATGCTTGGCGCGGTCGCATTGTTCGGTCTTGGGGGTCCGGTCATCTCAATCGGTGCGCCGAAACTCGTTGCCGAATGGTTCACCGGCAGAAAGCGTGGACTGGCGTCCGGCGTCTACATCACGGGATCCCATGCCGGAAACGTCGTCGTCCTGGCCATTACCAACAGCCTGATCATGCCGCTGACCGATTCCTGGCGAATGACCCTCCAGCTCTACGCGTTCTTCGTCCTGTCGATCGCCATCCTCTGGCTGATTCTGGGGCGGGAATCGGACGAGTTCCAGGCGCAACAGAAGGCGCGAGCGGATGGGACAGAAACCGAGAAAGCTGCCAGCATGCGGGATATCATCGGCGTCGGGGCGATCTGGCCCGTCATTATCATCGGGTTCTCCGGGTTCCTGGCGAGTCACGGGTTCCGGAGCTGGCTGCCGCAGATCTTCGAGGCGAAGGGAATGTCACCGTCAACGGCGGGGTTTCTGGCAGCGGTTCCGGCAGTCACCGGCATGATCGGGAGTATCATTATCGTCCGCATCGCCTCGGAAGGCTATCGGAAGCAGATGACGATCGGTCTTCTGTTCGGCGTTGGTCTCACGATCAGCCTGGTCGGCATGCTAAACGGCCCGTGGCTGGTGGCAATCGTGATGATCCAGGGATTCGGCGCGGCGGCGCTGATGCCACTGATGATGAACACATTAATGGAAATTCCGGAGGTCGGCGCGCGCTATCTGGGCGTTGCCGCGGGACTGTATTTCTCAATCGGGGAAATCGGGGGATTCAGCGGCCCGACGCTGGTCGGGTTCCTGGCCGACGCCACGGGCTCCTTTCTGGCGGGGATCTTTGCGCTGACGGTGATCATGTGGTTGATGATAATCCCGGCGCTGAGGCTTCGCGAGAGCCCGAAGCCAGTCCCCGCTCAACGATGATGCGGGGTAAGACGACTCACGAACAACGCGGCGGAAGCTCCGCCGCGCTACCAGCAACTCCGCGCGTCTGTCACTACCGCTGGCGGGAACGCGGGTCGATCGCGTCCCGAAGCGAGTCACCGATCAGGTTCAGACCGAGCACGGTCATGAAGAGCAGGACACCTGGCACCGTGATCATCCACCAGGCACGCGTGATCACCTGGTGACCGTCCCGAAGCATCCTGCCCCAGGTCGGCGTTTCTGGCGGGACCCCTGCACCGAGGAACGAAAGCGAGGATTCCGCGATGATCGCCAGAGCGATGATGAAGGTACACTGCACGATGAGCGGTGACAGCGTGTTCGGGAATATGTGCCTGAACATAATGCCGAAGTCGCGCACACCGATCGACTGTGCCGCCTCAACGTAAAGCTGGTTTTTCACTGACAGTGTGGACCCGCGAACCAGACGCGACACGATGGGTGTGTAGACCAGCCCCAGCGTAAAGATCACGTTACCGGTGCTTGGACCGAGGCTTGCCATCACCGCGATCGCCAGGAGGATCGGCGGGAAGGCCATGATACCGTCCATGACACGCATGACCGGCGTGTCGAGCCGCGGGTAGTATCCCGCAAGCAGTCCGATCATGGCGCCCATCAAGCCGGACAGTGCCATGACGGCGAGCCCGACTGACAGCGAAACCCGGACTCCGAAAACGCCACGCAAGAGCACGTCTCGTCCGAACTGATCCGTGCCCATCAGGAAGTCGCGCGAAGGCTCCTGCAGCCGGTCGACCGGATTCAGGCGGAACGGGTAGTTATCGGATAGAAAAGGCCAGATGATCGCCGTAACGATGAGTAACAGGATGAAGAGCATGCTGCCGACAGCCCACGGGTTTTCCAGCATCTGACGCGCCCAGTACCAGCGGGACTGCGGGCTGATCCGCTTCAGGAATCCTTTTTTCGGCCTCGCTTCGCGAAGGCTGTCGGCATCGCCGGCAGTGCGTCGTTCACTAGTCGCCATAGCGAATCCTCGGATCGATATACACGTAGATAATGTCAACAATAAGGTTCGCCATCACGTAGCCAACCGCGATCGCCATCACCGCGCCCTGAATGATCGGGTAGTCACGCCGGGCAATACTGTTGACCACCAGGCGCCCCATCCCCGGCAGGCTGAACACAGTTTCGGTGACGACCGCGCCGCCCAGCAGCGTTCCGACCGAGTACCCGATCACGGTCACGGCCGGGATCAACGCGTTCCGCAACGCGTGACGAGTTACCACGGTCTTGAACCCGACGCCCTTGGCAAACGCCGTCCGAACGTAGTCCTCCTTCAGCGTGTCCAGCATCGAAGAGCGAACCAGCCGAGCCAGCAACGCGGCGGACGAGAATCCCAGAGCAATAGTCGGCATGATCATGTGACGCCAGTGCTGGATGGGATCATCCAGAATGTTCTCGTAGCGACCGCTAGGTAACCATCCCAGCATGACCGCGAAAAACATGATGAGGAAAATACCGAGAACGAAGTTCGGGATCGCCACTCCACTGATGGCGAACATCATCGCGAGCCGGTCGATGAAGGTGTTCTGCTTGACGGCCGAGACGATGCCAATCGGAACGCCGATAATGATGGCGAGAGTCAGCGAATAAAGCGTCAGCAATATTGTGGGCTCCGCCCGGTTCAAGAGCGCCCGCGTGACCGGTTCCCCGAGGTAGTATGACTGTCCGAGATCACCCCGAACCACGTCACCGAACCAGAGGACGAACTGAACATAAAGCGGCTCGTTGAATCCCATCTGTTCCCGGAGCGCTTCCACTTCGGAGGAACTCGCGTCCGGTCCGAGGATGACGGCCGCTGGATCGCCTGGTGTCAGGTGCACAAGCGTGAACACCATGATACCGACGATCAACATGACGGGAACGAGGAGGAGCAGGCGCCGAATGATGTATTGGGTCACGTCCTGACTTTCTCCACTATCACGCGCGAACCGGGTGACGGTCCGCCTTCGCGTCCAACCACTGCTGCAGGTACAGCCGAGTATGAGGAATGATTCAACCTGCGTTCTTGTTCAAGTTTTCGGCGCATCCTAGCACAGCGAGCGGGAGTACTGCAATAACACCTAGCCCGATCGCCTTCGTGTCCGGAAAGCCGCTCTGGCCTCATGGCACGTACGTTCGCGACGTCCGGATTGGGGCGGAGCCTCGCGTGTCGAAGCTCCGCGCCGCTGAAGTATTCCGCGACTAGCTCTCTTCGAGCCAGGTGTTCCAGAGAAATGCTCCTTGCAGAATATGCGGCTCGAACCCGTGCAGATTCGCCGAGCGCGCATATATCTGGTAAATATCGCCAAGCTTGATGACCGGAACTTCCTCATAGAAGAGTTCATGCATCTCTTCCCAGAGCGCGTAGCGGGCATCGAAGTCGGTCTCTTCTCGCAGCTGCGCGGCGAGTTCCTGCTTTGGTTCCGTGTCCCACCAGCCTGGCCACGTATCCTGGGCAATGAAGACAATCAAAGCCGGGTCGATACCACCGATGCTGGTGTAGAACAGGTCCCACAGTTCGGGATCGGCGCGCCGCTCACCAACGGTCGCCCAGTCGTAGACGTCCTCTTCAACGTTCATCCCGGCATCTCGCATCTGCTGCGCTGCCATAAGGGACGCGTTGTAGCGGTCCGTGTACTCCGAGGTTGTCAGAAAGATGATCGTCTCACCATCGTAGCCGGCTTCTTCAAGAAGCTGCTGAGCCCGATCGACATCTCGCTGGTCATAGAGTTCACCGCCCGCGGTCGTATGCCAGACCATTTCCTGCATGATCAGGCTGGGATCGAGCCGGAAGTGATCGCCGTATCCGGCGCGCATGATCTCATCGTGGTTGAGACACGCCTGCACCGCCCGCCGCATCCGGACATCGGACATGATGCCCTCGCGCGTGTTGAACACGAGCGACATCCAGGTGAAGGGCTCTGGCTCGGCGACGACGTCGTCATCATCCTCGAACACTTCAAGCTGATCGGGCGAAAGGTCCTCGAGGAAGTGATACTCACCGGTCTGGAGACCCGCGATTCGCGACGCCTCGTCTGGTACTGGAACGAAAAAGATCTCGTCCAGATACTGCTTCTTTCCGCCGCCGTAACCTGAGGGCTCCTCATCCCGGCTTGCGTACTCTTCGAAGCGCTCCGTGTGGACATGGGTGTCAGCCACCCACTCCACGAGCCGGTACGGTCCTGTGCTGACGACGTCGTTGATCGGTTCCGGGCCGGCACCTTCGACGATCTCGGCGGGATAGATCGGACAACCGGCGCCCATCCGATTCGCCATCATCGGCGCGAACGTACCCAGTGGTGTGTTCATATGGAACTCGATCGTGTGATCGTCGATCTGTTCGATGCTATCGACAGACTCGTTCCAGGTGCCGCCCAGCCCGCTGATTTCCGTCCAGCGATTAATCGAGGCGATGACATCGTCAGACGTCATGACGTCGCCGTTGTGAAACGGAACGCCTTCCCGCAGGACGACGGTGTTGAGGAGCCCGTCGTCGCTCACCTCATGGGTATCGGCAAGTTCGGGAACGACAGCGTACTCCGCATCTCGGGTGAACAGATTCTCCACCATGTGACATGCCACAAAACGCATGAGAATCTGGGTGCCCGCCATCATGTCGAGCTGCGGGGGATCACCAATAATTGTGGTGTACAGAGATCCACCGTAACGGGCCTCTTCGTCATCAGGGTCGGCGACGTCGTCATCTTCGTCGTCGTCCGGTTCTTCAATCGGCTCATCGTCGTCTGTATCGTCGTCATCAGGCTCGTCGACAGGATCAACGTCGTCGTCATCTGGTTCTGGAGCCACGTCATCGTCGTCGTCATCGACTTCGCACGCAGCCAGTAGCGTTCCAACCGTGGCGGTTCCGGCAACGGCGCCGGAAAGCTGCATAAAACGACGCCGGGTCAACGTCTTCCTGACGCAGTCGTCCGCAATCTGGCCGAGCTTGTGGATAGAATCCATTTGCTGTCTCCCTGGTTTCTGACGAGTGGGTTATGCGGCGTTCTCCGCCGCGAAGCTCTGGTCCCGGTCCGCGAAAACGCCTACGCCACGCGCCTTCAGCAGCCTGTGTCCCTCAACGCTCCTCCTCCACCACCTCCTTACTCGTTCTCCGCGCTTTCCAGTTCCCCGTAACGCCAGATACGGCTTCCTCCTGACGCCAGCTACGGCTCCATGCTCACCTGGTCGACTCGGGAAAGGTTGCGCTACGCCATACCGTCTCGCCGGGCGCATTCGTCAGGTCGTCAGCTGACGTGCCGAAGCTCAACCTGTCGATTCAAGTTCGGCACGTCAGCAAACACCATCGCTGGCTCGTAAGTGGAGAGCCCGGCGAAGATTGTCGTCGTATTGATCAATTTGCAGGTTTGTATGTTCCGCAGATCATAGCACATCGATCGCCCAGAGTCGAGTCTTGGAATTCACACAATCCCCCGATGCAGGACGATCAGTAATACAGCATTGCGCTGCGCCAACCCCGCGATCGAGTGGCTTGCGGAGACGCGTGAATGGCTTGCCAGTTAGTGGCGCTGAATGAGCAACGAATTCTTAGATGCGGAGGTCGGGACATGGAAGAGGGGAAGCGGGACGGTCCCGCTTCCCCGATCCGAGGTCGGACTTACTCCTCAATCCAGACGTTCCAGAACGCCGGAGCGAGCATCGTGTTGGTCAGGTTCTGAATGCGTGGCGAGTATGCCAGCAGGTTCAGGCCCTCACCGGTCTTGATCATCGGAACTTCCTCATAGATTAGCGCCTGGAGGTCTTCCCAGATCGCGAGACGTTCATCCAGATCGACCTCGGAGAACAGGCGGTTGACCAGCTCCACCTTCTCATCCGAGCACCAGTGGCCGCCCCACTCGCAGCGCATGAACGGGAGCTGCGTTGGATCGACACGGAAGGTGAATCCGGTGATCACCATGTCCCAGGCTTCCAGATCGTCGCGGGTCTCGAGCATCGTGGCCCAGTCAAAGACCTGGAGCTCGACCTCGACACCGATGTCCTGGAGCTGCTGTTGGAGCACCACGGCCGTGTTGTAGTTGTCAGAGTACTCCTGGGTGCAAAGCAGTCGCACGACTTCACCGTCGTACCCGGCGTCTTCCAGATACTGCTCGGCCAGCTCGTTGTCCCGCATATCGTAGAGATCCGCACCGGCTTCGTTGAACCAGATGGTCTCTTCCGGACTGTGACCGGGGCCAACGCGGAAGTTGCCTTCACCGTACGCGGCGAGCAGGATCTCCTCGTGGTTGACCGCGGCCTGGACAGCCCGACGGAAGTTGATGTCCGTCGAGATACCTTCGACCATGTTGAAGACGATCTGATCGTTCCCGCCTGGCGGGCCCACCTCGGCGACGACGCCCTCGTCACCTTCGATGCTCTCAAAGTGTTCCGGGCTGATGTCTTCCAGGTAGTCGTAGTCACCAGCCTGGAGACCAGCAACGCGAGACGCTTCGTCCGGAACCGGGATGAACCGGATCGCATCGGCATAGGCGATCTTGCCGCCACCGTATCCGCGCTGATCCTCATCTCGGGCCGAGTAGTCTTCGAATCGTTCAACGAGAATGTGCCGGTCGGCCTCATGCTCGACGAACCGATACGGTCCGGTTCCGATGTACTCGTCAATCGAGTCGGAGCCAGCCGCTTCCGCGATCTCGGCAGGGTAGATGGCACACCCATTGTTCTGACGGCCGAGCACCACGGTGAATGTCCCGAACGGCTCCGACATCTGGAACTCGAGGGTGTAGTCGTCAACGACTCGCATCTCTTCGGTGGCGCCCATCAGCTCGACACCGAATCCGACACCGACGTCGTTCGCCCAGCGATCGACGCTGGCGTAGACGTCGTCCGCGGTCATTTCGTCTCCGTTGTGGAACATGACCCCTTCACGGAGATGGACAACGTTTAGAAGGCCGTCATCCTCAACTTCCCACGTGTCCACAAGTTCCGGAATGCCCTCGAACTCATCGTCCCAGGTGAAGAGATACTCGTACATGTGCGTAACGACGAGCGTCGTGACCGTCGCCGACGTCTGCGTGTGGTCCAGCGAAGGTGGCTCACCGATCAGCGCGACCTGGATCTCACCGCCGTACCGGTCGTCGTCGTCAACTTCATCATCATCGACGTCGTCATCCGGCTCGTCGACGGGTTCATCATCATCGTCGGGTTCCGGTTCGACATCGTCGTCATCATCGTCCGGTTCGGGGTCTACGGCCGGTTCGTCATCATCGTCGTCGACAACGACGTCGTCATCGTCATCGTCGGTCTCACAGGCGGCAAGCAGTGTGGTCAGCGCCGGCACGGAGAGCCCGAAGATCGCGGACTTCTTCAGGAGCTGGCGCCGGGTCAGAAAGGTGTCCTGGAGCGCATCCAGGGGATTCCTTGGCGTTTGGTCGTGCGAAGACATCCTCATCTCCTATCACGATCGATCCTGCTCTCCTCACAACGCAGGATCAGCCGAACATTTTCGCCGAATGTCCCAGAACCAACTAGCCGCTCCATGAGGCGCGTCTGGCGGTTCACATGTCTGACCGAGGTATCGTTCTGATGCCGCATCCTAGCACACTCCATGGTAAGAGTGCTAGTTTGCGCGCGTGCCACAAACTCGATTTTCAGCATATGCTCGATCGAGCATCGGCGACCCGGGCCGGTTCAACCGACACACGATTGACTTGCCGGCGGGGAGATCGTATCCCGCCGGCA
Source organism: Thermomicrobiaceae bacterium (assembly GCA_007123655.1). Taxonomy (GTDB): domain Bacteria; phylum Chloroflexota; class Chloroflexia; order Thermomicrobiales; family Thermomicrobiaceae; genus SLMJ01. The sequence continues at coordinate 1,916 of SKKR01000105.1, read as the reverse complement.
TGTTGGTCGTCCCGCTTATTCGTCCAGCCAGATGTTCCAGAAGGCCGGCTGTAGCTGGGTCGGTGTGGTGAAGTTCTGGACCAGTGGTGACCGGGCGCTGAGCTCCAGCGAGTCTCCCAGCTTGACCTGCGGTGCCTCCTCGTAGAAGAGTTCCTGGATCTGCTCCAGCGCGTCGTAGCGGTCTTCGAACTCGGTCTCACGCTCGAGCCGGTCGGTCAGCTCGACCTTTTCCGGGGAATCCCACCAGCCCGGCCAGGTCGTCCCCTGGAGCATCGGAAGCTGGATGGGATCGACTCGGAAGGAGAAACTGGTCGTGAAGATGTCCCAGTCTTCCGGGTTGTTCCGGCGATCGGTCAGGGTTGCCCAGTCGTAGACCTGCAGGTCGACCTCGAACCCGGCGTCGGTCAACTGCTGCTCGAGCACCGCTGCCTGGTTGTACTGGTGGGCGTACTCCTGAGTCGTCATCAGCCGGATCGGGGTGCCGTCGTAATCGGCCTCGTCCAGCATTTCCTGTGCACCGTCCGGGTCGCCGATGTCGTACAGGTCTGCGCCGACTTGCGAGTTCCAGACGGTGTCCGTCGTCATGATTCCCGGATCCAGCTCAAAAAAGCCTTCTCCGTACCCAGCCTGCATGACCGGGGTGCAGTCGATCGCCCGCTGGGCGGCCTTGCGCAACGCCTGATCGGCAAAGAGTCCGTCGGCCGTGTTCATGACCATAACGGCCCAGCCGCTGGTGCCCATGATTTCAACTGTCACGCTGTCGTCATCTTCGAGCGTGGTGAAGTGATCGGGAATGATGCTCTCCAGGTAGTGGTAGTCGCCGGCCTGCAAGCCTGCGATTCGCGATGCCTCATCCGGCACCGGACGCAGGAAGAATCCGTCCAGATATTGGTTCTTCATACCGGCGTAGCCGCTGGTCGGCTCCTCACGGCTGACATAATCTTCGAATCGCTCCAGATGGATGTACTGGTCGGACTCCCATTCCACAAAGCGGTAGGGGCCGGTGCCGATGTACTCCTCGAGCGATCCTTCGTCGCTCGCTTCGATGACGGAAGCGGGCTAGATCGCGCAGCCCTGGTTCTGGCGAGCGAGTGCCACGGCAAACGCGCCGTACGGTTCCTCCATGTGGAACTCGACGGTGTGATCGTCGACGATTTCGATATTCTCGATGTTCTCCAGCAGGCTGCCGCCGAGTCCGCTGATGCCGGCCCAGCGCTCGATAGAGGCAACGACGTCGTCCGCGGTGAAGTCCTCGCCATTATGAAAGGTGATGCCTTCCCGCAGGTACAGCGTGTTGACGAGCCCGTCGTCGCTGACTTCATAGTCCTGAGCCAGTTCCGGGGTAACGTGGAAGTCTTCATCCCAGGTGAACAGCGGCTCGTAGATGTGCCACGCCTGCAATGCAACGATGGTCGCCGTCGTCTGGTGAATATCCAGCGTCGGTGGCTCACCGATCAGCGCTACTTCGAGCGTTCCGCCTACCTGCGCCTCGTCGTCCGGATCATCATCAACGTCGTCGTCTGGATCGTCGTCCGGCTCCTCGACGACGTCGTCGTCCTCGTCGTCGTCCGGATCGGGCACATCGTCCACGTCGTCGTCATCGGGGTCAACGCCGGGATCGACGACGTCATCGTCATCGGTTTCACAGGCGGCCAGCAACGCTGACACGCTGGGAACAGCAAGACCGAGGGCCGCCGCCCTGGTCACGAACTGTCGTCTGGAAATCTGATTCGTGCGGAGCATCTCGAATAACGCGCGGCTCTTCATGTCTCGAGACTGCATCCTCAACTCCTTCTCACGCGTAAACAGCTCACTGATTCGGTTCACAGACGTATGACGAGCCCCGGTCAGCGTGATTGAAGTCCGTGGAGACTCGCCGGTCAGTAAGACGTACGTTCGTCGACCCTCCAATCCTT
>SKKR01000181.1 GCA_007123655.1 Thermomicrobiaceae bacterium | reverse complement strand
ATCCGGCGATAACTGTGGGAGCAAACTGCCGCGTCCTACCTGAATCAGAAAGAAGAGGCTCCATCGGGTGATTCCCAGGTCGGACATAAGCCGCGACATCTGCTCCAGGTCTGCACGCGTTTCCGCCGTGACAAGCGTGTTGATCTGGACCACCAGTCCACATGCGACGGCCGCCCTGGCCATTTCAAGCGTTCGATCGAAACAGCCTGGAACGCCACGGATGCCGTCCTGATTGTCGGCTGTAACGCCGTCCAGGCTCAGCGAAATCGCACTGACCCCCAATCCACGGAGGATAGGGAACAGCGTATCATCCATCAGATCCGTCACGCTCGGCGCCAATGACACCGGTATCCGTAGCCCCGTCGCTTCAGCGATCAGCTCAAACAGATCGTGCCGTTTGAGGGGATCTCCACCAGTGATAACCAGGTGTGGCGGTGGCTCGCCGAAGCGGCGGATCGCTCGCAGCAACTCGATGCCTTGGTCGTACGTGAGCTCGTTCGGATCGTGGTTACACTGAGCGTTCGCCCTGCAGTGGCGGCAAACCAGGTTGCACGCCCGCGTAATCTCCCAGTACACGAGCCAGGGCGCTTCATCAAATACGAAACCGCGTGGTGTCGCCGGGATTGGATGCGAGAGCTCCCTCACCATTCCTGTCTACCTTCCACATGGAGTGATGGCCCGATTCGCGCTGGCTGCACGTCAGGACAAACGTGCGAGCGTTGCGCGGGCATCATCGGTCGCCGCGTCATGTTGGGGAGGTTAGACGCCGAACAGTCGACAGAAGATTAACGAATGGCGATCGAGGTTACAGTTCCGTAACAGGGTAATGGCCAGGATCCGGATGGACGCCGCAGCTGGACGCACCAGGGTGGTGAAGTCTCTGTCCTGTCCCGGAGCCCGCAAAGGGAGCGAGGTTATCGTCGGCTCATCCCAGCTCCAGGATGCCGAGCGCGCGTCGTGTGCTCCGAGGCGTTGACGGGCAGTGACCAACGTGATTGTGTACGCAAAGCAATTCCAGGGGGACTTGATCCATTGCAGAGCAGGCGATATTGTGCGTTGTGTCACGATCCTGTAATGCCAGTGACCGGACTGTCATCACAGTGTAACCGGTGTTGGAATAGCTTGGCAGCAGCGTAAGCAACCATGGCGTAGTTGCGCGAGCTTGAGGATACGGGGGAAGTCTATGGCCGTCAGTCGTCGAACATTTCTCAAGGGAACAGCCGCAGTTACCGGTGGCGGTCTGCTCGCGAGCCAGTGGCCCGGCAGCCGCTTCTCGCAACTTGACACCCTCGTTTCTTCATCGGTGCAAAGCCAGGAGGAGATCGTCGAGGATACTGTCCAGACGACCTGCTGGATCGGCAAACAGGATTGTGGAATGACTGCCCACCGCGTGAACGGTCGCGTGGTGAAGCTGGAGGGCAACGATCGACACCCGCGGAACCTGGGGCGGCTTTGCCCGAAGGGGGTCGCGCAGATCACCACACTCTACGACCCCACTCGCGTAACGACACCCAAGATTCGCACTAATGAAAAGGGCGTCCCCGGCGAGTGGCGCGATGCTTCCTGGGATGAAGCTCTGGAGCTAGTCGCCGAGCGGTTCCAGCAGGCGTTGGACACTGATCCAAGACTTACCGCCTACGTTTCTGGACGCAACAAAGTCGGATCAATTTACAACGACGCCTTCAGGGGCGCGACCGGAATGCCGTATTCCTATGGGCGCCGGGGTAACGACTGTGGCGGCGCCCACCAGGACGCCGTACTCGCAACCTGGGGGGATCGTGGTGTCATGCTTCCGGACCTGCGGCAATGCAACTACCTCATCTGCTACTGGAACCTGACGCAGGCCGGCGGACCCAGCATGTGTCAGATCACCTACCCTCGCGAGGTTGCCAACGCCCGGGAGAAGGGCATGAAGGTTGTATCCATCGATCCGTACGCCCGGTCGGTCGCAAACCAGGCCGACGAGTGGGTTCCGATCAAGCCGGGCACCGACATGACATTCTGGCTCGCCGTCTTGCATGTCCTTCTTAACGAAGGGTTCATTGACGAGCCGTTCTTGCGACAACACACGAACGCTCCCTCGCTCGTGCGGGAAGACGGTTCGCTTCTTCGTGACGGGGAGGACGAGCTCGTCTGGGATCCGGAGGAAGAAGAAGCGGTCTCCTACAGCGACGATATTGAGCCCGCGCTGTTCGGCCGATTCTCGGTTAACGACGAGACGGTCCAGCCCGCGCTTCAGCACTTGCTGGATCATGTTGGTCAGTATTCGCCCGAGTGGGCATCAAGCGTCGCTAGCGTTCCTGCCGAGCAAATCCGGCGTATCGCCCGGGAGCTCGGCCAGGAGGCGCGGATCGGCAGCACGACGATGATCGACGGCGTCGAGGTCCCGTATCGACCGGTCGCATTCGGGATGCACGGCACAGCAGTTAAATTCCACAGTTCAGTCCAGACCAATCGCGCGATTCTGCTTTCGTTCATGGTACTGGGCGCGGTGGAAGCGGCCGGCGGGCCGCATTTCTGGAACAAAGCAGTCGGCGATCCAACCGAGGCGCATCAAGGTTGGCTCGATGCGGTAGAGAATGAAGAACCGGATCGGCTCGATCTCGGCGGTACCAAGTGGTTCCCGATGGGCTCGTCCGGATACCTGCAATTCCCAAACACCGTGAACAACCCAGAGGAATACAACATCCCGTATCAGCCTGAAGATATGGCGGTCTGGGTCCATTTCGTCAACCCAATCATGAGCTCGCGGCCGATGGACAAAGTCATGGAAGCCTGGAGCCGATTCGGGTTCGTCGCAGTCGTCACCCCAGAAATGAATGCGACCGCCGAGTACGTCGGTGATGTCGTTCTTCCCTGCGGGACGCTCGACAAGTGGGAAGGGCCATTGAACGTCCGGACGCTCTACCACCAGGCGCAGACGGTCCGGCAGCCCCTCATGGAACCGATGGGCGATTCGAAGGGCGAAACTGAGATCTACATGGATCTCTGTGACAAGATGGGCGTCCTCTACGGCGAGGACGGATTCATCGACCTGATCAACCAGAACATCGGACTCGAGGACAATTTGGCGCTGCCACTGGATGAAAAACCGGACACGCAGACGATACTGTCCAACTGGATGGAAAGTATCGGTACCGACATGGCAACAATTCAGCGGGCAGGGGTTGTGTCCTCTCCTATACCAACTGAGGAGCTTTATCTATCGGTTTGGGACGAACCATTCGATGGCGTTCGTGCTGCATTCTATGTCGAAGCCTTTGAACGGCTTCGCGAGGAAATGCGAGAGCGGGATGTTCCGGAAAGTCTCTGGAGCAGGTATTCGGGATACCCGACATGGACAGATCAACCGATGGAAGAGGCCGATTCGGAATTTGACCTCTATCTGGTCGATTTCAAGCGGATCGAGCACAAAAACACGCGAACTAATAAGAGTCACCCGTTGCTCGACGAGATTATGCCGGATAACCCGGTCCTTCTGAACCCAAGAACGGCCGAGGAACGTGATCTCGAGGATGGTGACGAGGTCACGGTTGAATCGCAGAACCCAATCACCGGTGAAACCCGGCAGCTTCAAACCTTCGTCAGAACCACTGAGGCGATTCGGCCGGACAGTGCGGCAATTACCCACCATGTAAACAAACCGGATCAGCCAAGCGCGAATCAACTGCTGTTGTTCAGTGACGGCTTCTGGGACATCGGCGGCGCCTGGTTCTCACACGTCAAAGTCAGAGTGTGGAAGTAGGGGAACGATGGCTAGAATAAGACCTCAACTCCGCAGGCCAAGGACGATCGCATTAGCGCTATCTCTAAGCGTTCTGGTGATTGGGCTCGCCGCATTCGCTGTGCTGGCGTCCGATGATGACGAACGTGATGGGGAATCGGTTCAAAGTCCGTATCCGGCGTATGAGTCCCCGCAGCTCTTCGAGTTTCCCGGCACCTGGGATGACATCCAGGGTACAACCGTGATCACAACCTATCCGCTACAGACATCGTGGCAACGGATGATCCGTGACGCGCATCCTGGCAGTGAAAGTGTCGAGGCAGGGACGTCTTGCGCCGCATGTCACGGTAATGCGATCGATGATCAAACAACCGTATACGGGTTCGATGGTCCCCCGGTTGATCACTACCAGAGTGGGGGATGCATTGCATGCCACGGCGGTCTCGAACGTGACGTGCGAGAACTCGGCCAGAGCCTGGCCAACCGGGAGTTCGCTGGAGAGTTTGGACCGGGGTACAAAGCCGGGCATATCGATGTAGACGTTCGGGCCGCGTACGATGATGAGTACATGTACATCCGTATGGAATGGGAGTCGGAACGACCTGGAATCACCCACGACCTGTTCCGGTACAACGGAGAAGAGTGGGAGCGCTGGTCTCAACCGAAACCAGACGCGGACCGCGATGAGGATCAGATCGCAAGTTTCGAAGATCGAATCGCGATCAACGTCGCGGACGGCGACATTCCGGCGCATGACGGTTCATCAGCAAACTTCGGAAGCGTTGGCTGCTACGTCGGGTGCCACGACAGTCAGGTAAACATGCCTGATGAGGTGCCGGAAGAGGACGTCGACGCTCATCCGTACCTCGGGGTCGATGGGATCGACGCAGAAGAGATCGCAAAGTACCTGCTGAACTCGCGAAACGTCGATGAGTCCGGCGAACCAGGCGCCTGGGATGCGGTGAAATCCGAAGACGAGCTGGATTCCATGATCCACAGCGGTCAGTTCCTGGATATGTGGATGTGGCGCGGCTCCCGCGGCGGGCCACTCGGCTTCGCAGATGACATCTATGTGCTGGAGAGCCGGTTCGGGGACGAAGGCTCGAGCGCCTTTTCCAGCCAGGGACCTCCGTTCGACTACATGTTCGATCCGGATGTCACCGGCTTCTATGCCATTCCAGAGGAGGAGTTTGAAGAACACATACTTGACTTCCCCCTGATCCCTGGCGAAAACGCGATCGAGTTCGACGAGGACCACGAATTCCAGGAAGGTGACATCATCCCCCGTCGCGTCCTCCGCGAACCGGAAGGCAGCCGGGGCGACATTCTGGCCTACAGCCGGTGGGAAGACGGGCGCTGGGTGGTCGTGATGCGCCGGGAACTCGACACCGGAAACCCGGATGATCACGCGATGGTCCCTGGCCGCACTTATCACATCGGGCTTGCCGTATTCGACGATCACGTCGGCAATCGATTCCACCACGTGTCGTTCCCGGTGACCCTCGGCATTGGGGCGGAAGCCGACATCGTGGCCGTTCCGCTGGACGAACAGGATTAAGGGGGAGCAGATGCCGAGATATGGAATGGTCATCGATCTGGATCGCTGTATCGGCTGCCGGGCATGTCTGGAAGCATGCAAAGTCGAGAATAAGACGCCGGAAGGTGTGTTCTGGATGCACGTGTTCCGGTTCGAGGAGAATACGTATCCCAACACCAAAGTCTGGTTCATGCCGCGGCCGTGCATGCACTGCGACAACGCACCGTGTGTGAAGGTCTGCCCCGTCGGCGCCCGCTTCAAGCGGGAAGACGGGATCGTTGCAACGGACTGGCAGCGCTGCATCGGGTGTCGCTACTGTGAGGTGGCCTGCCCCTACGGTGTCAACTACTTCAACTGGCAGGCCCCCAGCGATGGACAGTACCGCGACGACTGGGTCTATCCAGAAGACATGCAGGGCAACGACAGGCCGATGCCGCCGTGGGACAATCCGCGCCTCGACGAGCGCTACGGCGAAGAGGACCGACGAACGGCCGGCGGCGGGCGTGAGAAAGGTGTCATCGAGAAGTGCACCTTCTGTACACACCGGGTGGAGAACAATCTCGTTCCGGCCTGTGTGGACATGTGCCCGCAGTATGCGCTCCATTTCGGTGATCTCGATGACGATAAGAGTGTGGTATCCCGCATCCTGGCCCAGAAGTCGTCGTTCAGGTTGCTGGAAGAGACCGACGCCCAGCCGCGCGTGCACTATGTTGGTGGTCGTGCTCCGAGCGGCGATGTGCGTTCAGTCGATGATATGAAAGCGAGGATCTGATATGTCGACGGCGCCTCGCACAGAACGCCTGCCCTACGGAGTTGGTCGGGTAACAGGACAGTGGCTCGTGCTGGTTCTTATTGCCCTCGCGCTAACGGTCGTTGGAGTAGTTGCGTTCGCGATCGAGAGTCAGCAGGGATTGATCGCCACCGGTATGCGCAACGTTGGCACTATGGGCGGAGCAACCTGGGGACTCTATATCACGTTCGTCGTCTACTTCGTTGGAGTCAGCTTTGCAGGAATCACCGTCGCTGCACTGATTCGCGTACTCAACTGGGACTACCTGAAACCAGTCGCGCGCATCGCCGAGCTGTTGACCATCATTTCGCTGATACTTGCCGCGATTGCCATCATCGCCGATCTCGGCCAGTCACTGCGGGGGCTACTTTACCTGCCCATGTATGCCCGCCCGCAATCACCGTTCTTCGGCACATTCACCCTGGTGATCGCGGGTTACCTGTTCGCAAGTCTGGTGTACTTCTATCTTGATGCCAGGCGGGATGCAGCTGCCTGTGCGAAGGTGCCAGGCCGCCTACAGAAGTTCCACCGCTGGTGGGCAGCTGGATACCAGGATACTGAGGAGGAACAGCAGCGACACTATCGCGCCAGTTTCTGGCTCGCAATCGCGATCGTTCCGTTGCTGATCACCGCGCACTCGACTCTCGGCTTCGTCTTCGGCCTGCAGGTCGGTCGGCCGGGCTGGTTCAGTGCGATTCAGGCGCCAGGGTTCGTCATACTCGCCGGAGTGTCGGGCATTGGATTGCTTGCGGTGATCGTCGCGCTCGTCCGGCGAGCGCTCGGCACACAACAAACGCTCACGCTGGACATGTTCAAGTTCCTGGGCAAGGGTCTGATGATTCTCACGCTGGTGTATCTCTACCTGATGGCGGTCGAGGTCATCACCGCGGTTTATGCCGCGGAACATCACGAGCAGATTATCTTCGAGGCGATGCTCTGGGGTGACTTTGCCTGGCAATACTGGTTGACCGTGGGATCGCTGCTGCTGGCTGTTGCCCTGCTGATATGGCAGGCATACACCGGTCGCTGGAGCATCGGCCTCATCGTTGCCGCCGGTTTGCTGGTGCAGATCGGTGCGGTTCTGAAGCGATTTCTGCTGGTTGTTCCTTCGCAGACGCACGGCCAACTTCTGCCCTACCCACAGGGAACGTATTCGCCGAGCCTGATCGAATACGGGTTAATCATCGGGCTTGTTGGGCTTGGGATCCTCGCGTTCCTGCTCTTTATGAAGGTATTCCCGATCATGGAAGTCAGCCAGGATTCCCCGGAAGGAGAACGCACATGACATCTCGAGGTGCACTGGCGGTGGGACTCGCAGTCATCGGGTTCGTGATTCAGTTCGTCAGTTTCCTGTTCCTGGCGGCACCGTGGGGATTCCCTCCGTCTAGCCCGGAGCACTCTGATCCCGTGCTGCCGTTTGCGCCGCTGATCTTCATCGCAGGAGTCATGCTCGTGTTCATAGCGGGGATACTCTACGAAGTCTTGCCGAGTCGGAGATCCGAAGCTTGACCTCTGGGGAAGAGATGGTTCAGCAATTAGTGGGTCGAGAATCTCAATCAGAGCACGCGCAAATGCTCGAACTCGCCAGCACCCGATACGTTGCGTATCGCGTGCTCGCAATGGCATTCCTGCCTCCAACGACTGAGCAGGTTGATGCCATCGTCACGATGTCTCGGGAAATCATTGACGATCCGATCGCGGCACGCTTTCCATACTTTCCTGCCTGGCAGGAGTTTCTCCTCGGCGTTGAGGAAATCGCGCATCAAATGATTCCTGGTATTCATCATCTGTACAATACCGCGTTTTCTCGAGCAAGCGGGAATCCTGGAAACCTGTTGCAGGAGTCACTGCATCGCACAGGCGAGGAACAGGATCGTGCGGACATTACTCGCGATCTGGTCAACCGGTATGTCAACGCCGGGTTGAGTGTCGGTGCACAATCACCAGCGCCCGCAGACCACATCACGGTTCAGCTTGAGTATCTGGCCGTCTTATGCGACGCCGAAGCGACTGGCTGGCACAACGCGGAACCAGGACAGGCGCTGCGAGCGCTCCGGCTGAACCGAGCCCATCTACGCAAACATCTCTGCTGGTGGCTTCCCGGGCTGGAACATCACGTTTCGCTGACAGCTCCGGACTCCTTTTACCTCAGAGCAGCCCGGGCAGTCACGGAGTTCATTCACCACGAACGGGACTTACTGGATATGATCATTCAGATTTGCGAACAAACTCCGGCGCCAGAAGGTGGCTCCAGAGATGCCTGACGGGAACCGAACGGTCGCGGTCCTGCTCGACAGGCAATTGAGCGCCAGTGGCTATCGGCTGGATCCGGTAGAGCTTGCCGGACGCCTGTCCGATAGCGACGCTTCATTGCGCATCAAGATTGTTGACGGATTGGAGGCCGACTCACGTGCGCTCAGTGACGCGGTTATCGACACGGCCGCCCGCCGCGTCGTCGTTGGATTGCCTGGTCAGCAACTAAGCGTCGCCGATTTTCAGCAGGCTGCGCGTGATGCCGGAATCGATCAGTTCGGAGTCTGGCCAGTTGAGCTGGGAACGCTCAGCTGTCGAGTTCCGGACCCAGAGGATCGACTGACACACGCAATCTTGACCATCCTCGGCGTTGTCCAGCGAGCTCGCGCGTATCGCGGGAGCCGCCAACAGAACCTGCGGCCGGAACGTCCGTCGAGCGGCGGACTTGAATCACTCTTTTCTCTTCCGGAACTGGAGTATCGGCCCGCCCCGACCGTCCGCCGTGATCGCTGCCGGGCATCGAAGGGTTGCCGTGAGTGCGTCGATGGATGCCCGCACAATGCGCTCCGAATCGTAGATGGACAGGTGCGACTCCGGAAGAAGGACTGCACCAGTTGTGGGATTTGCTTGTCTGCTTGCCCGAACGAGGCGATCAATTTTCCGACAGCGATGCCAGCGGAGATAGACGAGCAGGTGACGTGCTTGCTCGACGAGGACACGGGCGGACCGGATGCGCGGGGAATCCTGTTCGTTTGCCCAAACACGATGCGGAATCTCGCTGCCAGGGATTTCGACCTCTCTCCCGGCTGGTTGCCGGTGGAAGTGCCGTGCCTCGGGATGTTGACCGTTCAATGGCTTCTGGCGCCGTTACGACTCGGTGCCGGCGCGGTTGGCCTTGTTCCCTGCATTGATAACTGCCGTTCCGGGAAGATTGATCAGATGCGCCAGCGAGTCGGCTATTGCCAGGCGTTGCTGCGAGAAACATGGGAAATGCCGGAGGCGGTGCAGTTGGCACCGACGTCGGAGGCTGGATTGCGGGCATTTCTGGCGGACGAAATCGCATTTGCCGGCTACGCGTTCGAAGACGAGCCAGACAGCGCCTTTCGGTACGACGCACGGATGGACGTGGTCGTCGATGTCGCAGCTGCAGATGGCGCCGGCCTTGATTGGTCGATTACGCATCCGGCATCTCCATTTGCCAGCGTCCGGGCCACTGACGGATGCACGTTATGTGGTTCGTGTGCTGACGCCTGCCCGGCGGACGCATTGCAGATCTTCAGCGACGACGCTGCCGGGACAACACTTACCTTCGATGCACGACGATGCGTGATCTGTGAGCAGTGCCTGCCGGCGTGTCCGGAGAGCGATGTCCTGCATGTCGACCGAACGACAGACCTTGCTCTGCTTGTGGAGGGCCGGACAACCCTTCATCACGATACCGTCAGCCTCTGCGAGCGATGCGGCAAGCCGATTTCAACGGACAAGATGATGGGTCGGATTGCGGAACTACTGGGAGCGGAACACGCGGCAACGCTCAACGTTATCAGCCGGTTCTGCACTAATTGCCGGGGGATCTCTGGTTGAGCAGTTCCGCAACCGGCAGTAATCAATTGTGTTGGGTGGCTGGCGTGCTTCGGAAAGGAGAACGTCATGCCGGAGATCGATTCCAAGGCCGTTTTGCGGATGCTTGCCTCGATCGGTGCCAAGCTGCTGTTGCTTGCGTTCTTGACTCCGTTTCTTATCCTCCTGACAGCCTCCACGTACGCATTGGTGGCGTCCTTGTTAGGAACAGTCGCTGGATGGGCGGCGTCGATATTGCTGGTGAGCCTCATTGCCCTCGTCCTGAATCAGTGGTTGTGGATCGTCGCACGTGAAAAGACCTAGCTTGTACTCATGCGCCATAACTCGATTGGAGAGATGTCATGAAACGCCTGCCAGAGATTTACGAGTCGTTCGTAGACGATTTCGAGTCCGTTACTGATGCCTATTCCCGGCTGGGGGAAGCTATCCATGCTGCCGGTCCACTCGATGAGCGATCCCGCTGCCTGGTGAAGCTGGGAATCGCAGTTGGAGCAGAGTCTGAAGGCGGAGTGCGTTCACACGTGCGAAAGGCCTTTGACGCGGGATTGAGCCGGCAAGAGGTCGAGCACGCGATTCTTCTCAGCCTGACCACTATCGGATTCCCCCGCATGATTGCCGCGTTACAGTGGTCGCGCGAAGTACCTGGGCCCGAGTAGCGAAGAGTCCTCGGTAATTACCGCAGCGCAAGTACCGCGCAGCGGTTATGAAAATCCGCCCGACTGGGACAGTCTCGGCCAGATCACCTAAACGTCGATCGAGCCAGGGAGCAGTACCGTTACTAACACGCCGGGCCAGCCACGGCGTCATCACGGCATGTTGTCAACCGCCGTCCGTTTCCAGTTCTAAACGACGTGCGATACAGCGCGGGCGGGACCCGAGATGTCCCACCCGGGTTGCCTTTACTTGCTAGCTAGCGAACCACTCCGCACGCCACTCGCGCATTTGTTGAATTTCCGTCTCCTGAACCACGATGATCTCCTCGGCCATCTTCCGCAGCTCGTCTCGCCCCGTCGTTTCGAGTATGGCTCGAGCCATGTCGATTGCGCCCTCGTGGTGAACGATCATTTCGTCGATGAATGCCAGATCGAACGGCTCCGCCTCCCGGAACTCGTCCATATCCATATCCATGCCCATTTCTTCATGGGTGATCCCGTGGTCTACGTGGCCGCCCTCAAACCATTCGTCGAGCCACGCCTGCATCTGGTCGATTTCAGTTTCCTGGGCATCTATGATTTCCTGCGCCATCTCGCGCAGTTCCTCACGTTCGGCCCGCTCCAGCGCGACCTTGGCCATATCCACGGCGCCCTCATGGTGCTCGATCATCGCGGCAAGAAAGGTCTCGTCATCGAGTTCCATTGCCATGCCGGCGTGATCGTCGGCCTCCATGTCGTCGTCGTCTTCCATCGCGCCATGATCATCGTTGTCTTCGGCTACTGCCGCGATATCATCATCATCTTCTTCAATCGCATCAGCTTCTTCCTCGGCCGCGTCGTCGATCACTTCAGTCTGATCATCAGCGTCGACAGCATCGTCCTGGTCATCCGCATCATCGGCACATGCCGCCAGCACCGCAACGAGCGATGCAAGAAGGAGTGTAAAGAGAAGTCGCATCGTTGATCCTCTCGAGTTCCATCGTTCTATTTTCAGTAGTGAGGTATTCGAGGTGTTGGTTAGCGATTTCTGGCTAACCCTGGAGGATCACAGCAAGAAGCGCTCGAGGAGTGCCTGGCGGTTCGGGCCGTCTAGGCGTTTAGGGATAACACTGGTTTCGATAACAGATACGGAAGGCTCGGAGAGCCGAATTACCTCTATGACCGGGGAAGCTTGAGGAGCGACGTCGACTTCGGAAAGATCCGCGCGAGCGGTGACGGATGGCACCGGGCAGGTTTCCGCTGGTTGTTGGGAGTCTGTATTGGCGACTGAGACGTGATGGCTCGCGCCGGTATTTCCGAAGTTAGATTGATCAAGCTCTCCAAGAGAAACATGGCCAGCGTGGGCAAGTCCCAGATGAAGCACCACGAGCACCGGCAACAGTACTGCCAGTCGGTTACCGAAACAACAAAGTCGCATTCGGGATTCTCTCAGCATCATGCTCATGAATATACCACCGGTGTGAGAACCCGCCAAGTTCCACTCAGCCAGACCTTTCGCTCTCGTTGACTTCCTGAGCATGAAAGTTATCAGCGATAATTCAGGCCCTGTCGAACGCGGTTCATCTTATGCGCGTGCACGTGCAACGGACCGATTAGTCCGTGTCTGTATGGACCGAACGTTAACTCCGTTCAGGTTCATCGTGTGATGTCCCAAACCGTGTGTTTCTCGTGATCTTCTTGGTCGGAGAAAACTACCCCGCGATCGAACGTATCGGGGGCGTACTCTGGAACGTGTTCCTGAGCCAGATCGTCACGATGGTGCGAGTCATTCCGCAAGTGAATCAACGAAAGGCCCGACTAGTGGTCATCGGCTACAGATAGCGTAAACCAGAATGTACTACCCTGATCCGGGCCGGGACTCTGGGCCCGGATTTCACCGCCCTGAACCTCGACCAGTGCCTTCGCGATAGACAGTCCGATCCCGCTTCCGCCGAGCGCCCGGGTCCGGGCGCGGTCAACCCGGT
>SKKR01000576.1 GCA_007123655.1 Thermomicrobiaceae bacterium | reverse complement strand
GCTGGGTTCTGGCGATCGTGTTCGAATCGCTCCAGATAATCCTGGTCGCGCTGCTGATCGAATCACCGGGCGGACCGAAGGTCTGGGGAATGGTCTTCCTGCATACCGCGGCACTGGCACTGCTCCTGACCGGAGCGACCCGACAGCACATCTTCTCGGCTCGTGAGAAAGCGCTGGACCCGCCTCCCAAACAGGCAGAGACCGACGAATCGGATTCGCGTCAGCGGGACGCGACCTCCTCCTCGTCCTCATCGTCTTCCTGATGTCGGATCGAGAGTCTGAGACCATGTAACCCGGTGGAACCTGCCGGGAGCGCGCTCTGCTCCTCTTCGATCTGCGGGGTGCCATCGCCTTCGAAGGCCCGGGCAAGAAGATGAACGTTTGCTTCTTCGTCGGGCGTCCAGTTGTAGTACCAGCGCACCCAGCTACTCTCCGAGAGCGCATCTTCAACCTCGCCGTCGAACCAGGTATCCCCACCGTCAATCGATAGCTCGACTCGCGAGATTCCCCGGTCTCCGGAGAATGCCACGCCGCCGATCAGGGTCTCCTCGCCAACATGAACGTTGCTCTGGTGGAACGGGGTGGTGATTTTTGACATCGTCAGCACGGGAGCGTCGTCCGCCCAGCCCCGTTCCTGCCAGTACCCCTTGAAGTCGTAATCGACCGGTTCGATCCGGTTGATCCATTTGACATGCTTCATCCCGTAGATTCCCGGTACGATCAGCCGCAACGGGTAGCCGTGCTCGTCCGGGAGCGTTTCGCCGTTGATCTGATACGCCAGGATCACGTCGTCCGAGAGCGCCTTTTCGAGCGGGATAGAGTCCGAATAGTCATCCTCCGCGTAGAGGGCAATATCCACCACACCTTCCCGGAGCCCCGCTTCGTCGAGGATCCGTTTCAGCGGGATACCGGTCCATTCCGCATTGCTGATGAACTCGCCGCCGACCGTGTTACTGACGCACTCGAGCGTCGTGATCTGCGTTACCGTGTCGTCCATCTCCAGGATGTCACCGTAGGTGAAACCGATCTCGGTTTCGACCTCGCCTTCCACGACCAGGACCCAGTTGTCCGCGTTGACGGTCGGGTCCACCATGTTCTTCGAGACCGTGTAGAAATCCTCGGTGGGCGTGATCGCTGGTGGCAGTTCTCCCTCGGTCTGGCTGAGCGCGGTTGGCTGGCTTCGCGTCGCCATTCCGTCCAGAAACCGGCCGAGATAGCCGACGGCAATGATCGCCGGAACGCCAAGCGTCGCCCAGCGGAGGAGCTTGCGTCGTCCCTGATCAACCACCATTCCTTCGTTGTCGAATGACGTGAAAACGCCCGCAACCAGCGCGGAGCTATACACCACCGCAATCGCGAAAAACGCTGGCAGCGCCGTTTCAACCCCGGAGAACGAGTCCCGGGCGAACAGGCCGATCCCGCCGAGCGGTGCCAGCACCAGCCCCAGGGAGAGCCAGATTCCGGCCGTCAGCAGACCGAGTACCAGCCAGGGAGACGCACCTCGGCGCAGTCGCGCCTCGGCAACTAGTCCCAACAGACCGCCAACAACGAGCTGTCCGATGACGATGCTCGCGAACGCGATCGGCTTCGCCCAGTTCTCCAGCGCACCGAGTATCCGGCCGAACGTCTCCACCGGAAGTTCCGCGGTCAGACGATCCGAGAGAAGCTGGGGCGCCACCGGCGCGCGCCACAGGTCGCCGAGCGCGATCATGACCGCAGTGGCCAGCAACGCGGCGAGGAGACCGTAGTAGAACCCGGGACGGCGGAAGAACGTAAGCGACATCGATGCACTCCCTGGGAGCGACGGCGTTCGAAGCTCTGGTACCACGAATTCTACTCGCTCAACATTACGGAATCATAAATTGCTTAAGGCCTCAGACCCTTCCAGGGTTTAGCCTGGCTGCTCCGGCAGGTGACGAGCATCAAACTCCTCGATCGGCACACGATCCACCAGCTGCCCGTCCAGTTCCACGGCGACGTGCGTGACGCCCAGGCGCACGGTCAGTCCCGGCCGCCCGGGGTGCCGTAGCACCGCTACCGCGACGGTTCGAAACTCCGTTTCAAAGCCGATCGCCTCAAGCCGAACCTGGACGTCCCGCTGGAGCGCCTGTCGATTCATCTGCGTCACCCTGGTCGTGTCGATCGAGGTTGTTGTGCGCAATTAAGCGCCATTGGATCATCAAACGAAAAGTGGGGCCGTGGGAGAAACGGCCCCGGGTACAGGGAGGGAGGAGAATCGAATGCTCTGGCCAGCGACGCCTGGTCGGGCGTCTGGTACAGCTAGGCGGGCCAGTCGCATCACCCGGCGGAAGGGTAGGTACCGCCGTAATCCCCTCGTTCAAGGCGTACGTACGCCATATCTATATTGTACGTACACCCTCGGATTTTGTCAAGCCGCACTTCCGGTGCGCGGCTTCCTGCCCGGACTTCCGGAAGCAACGTGCTATTCTGAAAATGGGATACAGGTGGCAATTGAATCGAAACAGGAGCCAGAAATGATGACTGCACCACTACGTGTCGGCATGATCGGCCTTGGGTCGATCGGCCAGGACCTGGTTTCGCTGGTTGATGAAGCGGCGCCGCACGAGATCGAACTCGTCGGTGCCGTGGTCCGCGATCTGGACAAGCCGGGGCGACCGCTTCCGGTGGTCCGCAGCATCGACGATCTGCTGGATAGAGATCCCGATGTCTTCCTCGAAGTCGCCGGACACGAAGGACTCCGTCAGCACGGCATTCCGGTACTGGAGAAGGGGTACAATCTCTATTTTCTGGCGGTCGGAGCCCTGGCCGATCCTGCCTTCGAAGAGGCGTTTCATAAGGCCGCTTCGAGTTCGAAAGGGCAGGCGAGAATCGTTTCCGGCGCGATCGGCGCGCTGGACGCGATTTCGGGTGCGTTCGTCGGTGGGCTTGACCGGGTGCAGCACACGGTGCGCAAACCCCCGGCAACCCTTCTCGGACCGGACGAAGGAGCGCTCGTCACCGAGCCGCGAGACGTATTTCGAGGCAGCGCCCGGGAAGCGGCGCTCGCCTACCCGGAGAGCGTCAACGTCACCGCGGCGGTGAGCATGGCCGGAGTCGGGTTCGACCGAACCGAGGTGGTCGTCACCGTCGACCCCGCGGTAACACGGAACGTTCACATCGTCGAGGCAGAGGGTGTGTTCGGGTCACTCCGCTTCGAGATCCAGAACGTCCCGAGCAAACGCAACCCGAAAAGTGGCGCGCTGGTCGCGATGAGTGCCCTTCAGCAACTGCTACGCATCCGGGAGCCGATCGCCGTCGGGTAGAAAAGAAACAACACTCATCATCCGGACATCACTTCATCAAGGGAACGCTATAACTTCCGCTCCGTCATCGCCTGTGCGTATATCTCCTGGACCGTCCCGGCGATTTGCGTCCAGGAGTAGGCGGTTCGAACCGTCTCGAAAGCGTTCTCACCTCGTCGTCTCCGTTCCTCCGGAT
>SKKR01000358.1 GCA_007123655.1 Thermomicrobiaceae bacterium | reverse complement strand
GAGGTTTCCCCGGGCCGCACGCTCTGGACCGCGTTCGAGGACCTTTGCGATCTCGATCGACAGTCCGTACTGCCGCTCGATCTCCGGAACGCGTGCCTGTAACAGGTTCGCTACCGCACTCCCGATCGTACCCAGCCCGAGAATCGCGATCCCAGCAGAACGCTTCGGATTCATGTTCATCCCCTCCCATCAACCGTGGCCGTTACCGCCGTCTCTGTTGCATTTCCGTTCGAATGTTGTTATTGTCTGCACACATCCGGTGCGAGTCGCACCGGATACCCAGTGTAGCAATGTCGGAAAGGACATCGCTCTCGTGCGTCACGTTGTCATCTCCACCGCTGGAATGACTACCGCCCCGGCCGGCACCCGGTCGGAGGTGGTTGACTGACGCGCAACCATAACCGATCGAGGACGTGCCGGCAGAGGTCTTGTGACCTCTGCCGTTCTGTTTGTCCGGGGTTTGACGATAAATGAAGGGGAGGCCTGTCGTGGGACAGAAGATCAACGTTGCAGTGCTCGGCGCGACCGGAAGCGTTGGCCAGCGATTCGTCCAGCTGCTGGAGGGTCATCCCTGGTTCAAGGTGAACGAACTCGTGGCGAGCGACCGATCGAGCGGCCAGTGCTACGGCGAGGTTTGCGACTGGCGAGTGAGTGACGCGATGCCTTCCAGCACACGCGAGACCAGGGTGAAGGCGCTCGGCGACCGACTGGAGAGTCAGATCGTGTTCTCGTCACTCCCCGGCGGCCTGGCGTCGACGGTGGAAGCGGAACTCGCCGCTCAGGGGAAGCAGGTGTTCACCAACGCGAGCGACAATCGGATGGTTCCGGATGTTCCTCTCGTCATCCCGGAGGTAAATCCGGATCATCTCGGGCTGATCGAGTCCCAACGTCGAAACCGGGGATGGAGCGACGGACTGATCGTCGCGAACCCGAACTGCTCCACGATCCATCTCGTTCTGGCGCTCAAGCCGATCTGGGAAGAGTTTGGAATCGAACAGGCAATGGTCACCACGCTTCAGGCGGCATCTGGCGCCGGGTATCCGGGCGTCCCGTCGCTCGATCTGATCGATAACGTCGTCCCGTACATCGGCGGCGAGGAAGAAAAGATCGAGCACGAGACGCTGAAGCTACTTGGAACGGTCGCCGGGGAACACATCGCGAGTGCCGCGATTACGTTGAGCGCTCAGTGCACGCGTGTCCCGGTGCGAGATGGCCATCTGGAGTCGGTCAGCCTGCGCCTCCGGAAGAAAGCGGCGATCCCGCAGGTCGTTGAAGCATTAGAATCATTCACTGGGCGGCCGCAGGCGCTCGGATTACCGTTCGCTCCCGAGCGGCCGATCATCGTCCGTCCGGAACTGGACAGACCTCAACCATCCCTTGATCGAAACGCGGCAAACGGGATGGCATCGGTTGTCGGCAGGGTTCGCGAGTGCAGCATCTTCGACGTGAAGTTCATGGTGCTCGGACACAATACGATCCGCGGCGCCGCGGGGGCGTCAATTCTCAACGCCGAACTGCTCCACCAGGAAGGCTATCTGACGGCGAGTTGAGGATGACGGTTCAGGACTGGTTCGCCGTCACGCCCCGAACGCGTGATGGCAGGTCCTCATTGAGACTGCCGGATGTGTAGCCTTTGAGATCGAGTGTCACGAAACGATAACCCGCTGCTTTAACTCCGGTCACGATCTCATCGTGATGATCGGCAATGCGGGCGAAGTCTTCCGGGGGGACCTCTATTCGCGCAATCTTGTCATGATGCCGGACACGAAAGCCTCTGAAGCCGAGGTCGCGGAGCACCTTTTCGGCCTCGGCAACCTGCTTCAGTTTCTCGACGGTGATCGGAGTCCCGTAGGGGAATCTGGAGGACAGGCAGGCGAACGCGGGCTTGTCCCAGGTTCTGAGTCCCAGTTCGCTCGAGATGCTGCGGATTTCGTCCTTGCCCATCCGGATCTCCTCGAATGGGCTTCGCACGCCCAGGTTCCTCGCGGCCCGCAGGCCCGGGCGGTGATCACCCAGGTCGTCCGCGTTCGTTCCGTCGATGACGACAGCGAATCCGCGCTCCTCGCGGACGCTGTTGAGTCGCGTATAGAGTTCATGTTTGCAGAAGAAGCAACGCTGATGCGAGTTCTGTGCGTAACGCGGATCGGTCAGCTCCTCGGTCCGCGCCATGACGTGCTCCACGCCGAGCTCGCGCGCCAGTTCCCGGGCTTCCTGCATCTCCTCATCCGGATAGGTATCCGACAGCCCGGTTACGGCGACGACGTTCCCGGCACCGAGCGCGTCTCGGGACGCCTTCAACAGGAGCGTGCTGTCCACTCCCGCGCTAAATGCAACGACAACGGAACCGAGGTCTCGAATGGCGGATTGAAGCTCGTCATAGCGGGCCTGGAGTTGGGGATCATTGAACACGGAAGCCTCTGATTCTCGTACAATGCGGTGATGCATAGCCGTCAACCAGTGGATGGTATCAGTTTCCAGATGAGCCGGTCAACGAACGTACGTCCAGTTTTCCGGACAGTGACCGCACGCGCCGGCGCTTTCACGAGCGTCCGTTCAGCCGGTTCGGCCCATCGACAACCGGACCTCGTATATGGCTGACCCTCCCGGACAACCCGAACCGCGAGAATCTCCCCAGGCGGCCAGCGAGGTGCTCGACCGCCTGCGGCGCCGGTTTCTGATCGGGCTTGCGTTCGGCATTCTGGTTGTCGTGGCGGTGGTCATCGTGAGCGATGGTCCGGCGCTCTGGCGGACGCTCCGTGACTTTCAGTGGTGGCTCCTGCCGCTCATCCTGTTCCTGACGACGGTAAATTACGCCGGTCGGTATCTGAAATGGGAGTTCTATGTCGATCTGCTGAAGGTCGAGGGACTCCGTCGCCGAACCAGCTTCATCATCTTTGTCGCGGGGCTGGCGATGGCGATCACGCCGGGCAAAGTCGGCGAAGTCCTGAAATCGTACCTGGTTCGCCGGGCAACCGGAACACCGATGGCCGTCACGGCTCCGATCCCGCTCGGTGAGCGTTTGACCGACGGGATCGCGATGCTCGTGCTCGCGTCGGTCGGTCTACTTTCTTTTCAATACGGCTGGCAGCTCCTGCTCGTCGCGGCCGTTGGCGCGCTGGGCGTGGTGGTCATCGTCCAGAACCGGCGCTTCGTAGAGTGGCTTCTGGGCAAGCTGGAACGATTTCCGGTCGTCGCTCCCCGCGTTAACCTGCTCCATCGTCTGTACGATTCAACATATATCCTGCTCCAGAACCGGAATCTACTGATTGCCACAGGGATAGGAACGGTTTCCTGGGCCGGGGAATGTCTGGCTTTCTACGTTATCCTGATCGGACTCGGGCTCCCGGCAGACCTGGAAACATTGATCCTGGCGTTCTTCGTACTGGCGAGCGCGACCATTCTCGGATCACTCTCAATGCTCCCAGGTGGGCTGGGAGCGGCGGAAGCTTCAGTTGCAGGTCTGCTGATCATTC
>SKKR01000210.1 GCA_007123655.1 Thermomicrobiaceae bacterium | reverse complement strand
TTTACAAGGAACTCAAGCTCGCGACGTTCGACGCTGGCCTCGCCGCGGCGCTCGGTTTCTCACCGGCACTCATCCACTATGCGCTCATGAGCGTCGTCTCCATCACCGCGGTCGGCGCGTTCGACGCGGTTGGAGCCATTCTCGTCGTCGCCCTGATCGTCGGACCACCGGTCTGCGCCTATCTCCTGACGGACCGCCTCTGGCTCATGCTTGTGCTCAGTTCCGGGATTGGCGCCTTCGCCGCGATCGCCGGTTACTGGCTTGCCCGGTTGATGGACGCGTCGATCGCCGGATCGATGGCCACGATGGTGGGGGTGACGTTCGTCGTCATCTATTTCCTTGCCCCGGAACGGGGCCTGCTCGCGATCGCGATCAGGCGTCGCCGCCTGCGATGGGAGTTCGCCGGAACCATGCTCGCCATTCACCTGCTCAACCACGAAGGACTGCCACAAGCAGAGCAGGAAAACCGGATCGAGCACCTCAAGGAGCATCTGAACTGGGACCCGATCTTCTCGGAGCGTGTTGTCCGGCACAGCGTTCGGAGCGGGAGCGTGGTTCGCCAGAACAGTTACCTCTTTCTCACTGAGCGCGGCCGCCAGCGCGCCCGGGAGGCAATCATCCGCTAACCAGCAGCGCGGCCCTCGGCGAATTGCCAGAGCGCGGAGCCGCGTTGTAAAGTCATTGATTATTCTGCCGGGCATGAGCAAGCCCGGAGTACGATGAGACAATGAAGCAAACAGCCTCGTGGCGCGAACACTGGGAGTGTTGAATGGCGAACGAAGAACGAGTTCCGGTGACAAAAGAAGGTCTCAAAACGCTCAGGGAAGAGTACGAGCATCTGGTCAACAACGAGCGGCCCCGTATTGTTGAAGTCATCAGCGAGGCGCGCTCACACGGAGATCTTCGTGAAAATGCCGCGTACGACGCCGCGAAACATGACCAGGGAATCATTGAAGGACGAATTCGCGAGCTCGAGCGGATGCTGAAGCGAGTCGAAATCATTGACGATCGCGGCGAGGGCGAGCAGGGGTCCTCGTCTGTTGTGCGGCTCGGCTCCACCGTTTCGATCGAGGTTGACGGCGCGGAAGAGACCTACACGATTGTCGGCGCGGTCGAAGCACGCCCGGCGCAGGGGCGAATCTCGAATGAGTCTCCGTTCGGCAAGGCCCTTCTCGGCGGTTCCGTCGGTGAAGAGGTGCTGATCGAGACTCCAGGGATGGACATGAGGGCGAAGATCCTGCGAATCGAGTAGTCAGCGTATCCGGGGCCGGGCAGGAACTGGGAACAGGGGATCGTACGTGGCGAGAGCTGAGCAACCGTTTACGGACGCTGGACCTGAGCGACTTCAAGCGTACATCACCTCGCAGTCGATAGACGCGGAGATCATCGCCCCGGGAACGGATACCCCGACCGTGCCGGCCGCTGCCGAAGCGCTCGGCGTCAGGCCGGAGCAGATCGTCAAGACGCTGGTCTTTCATGGCCGGAGCGGAGACAGCGTCCTTGCCATCGTTCGGGGCATCGCGAAGGTCGATCGTCGGAAGCTCAGTCGGGTCGCGGGATTGCGAAAGCCGCGGTTAGCCCCGCCTGACCTGGTCCACCGGCTTACCGGATTCAAAGCCGGCGGCACCCCACCGATCGGGCACCGGGAATCGCTCACCGTGTATATGGACCACTCCGTCTTCGACGAACCGGTTGTCTACGGCGGGGGCGGAGAAATCGACGCGCTGCTGCGAATCGCGCCGCATACGATTCAGAAGCTGACCGACGCGGTCGTGGTCGATATTTCAGAAGACGAGTAGCCCGCTTATTTGCCGATACAGAATCGACTGAAGATCTCGGTCAGAATCGATTCACTGACCTGCTCGCCCGTGATCTCTCCGACGGCAAGCATCGCGGAGCGAACATCCACCGCCACGAGATCCTGCGGAACACCCTCCGCGAGCGCCGCCCGGGCCGCATGGACATGCTCGAGCGCCCGGCTGAGCGCCTGTTGTTGGCGAAGCGTTACCATCGCCGGCTCGCGTGCTTCACCGGCCTGCGCGACAAGGCATTCGTACACCGAGTCCTCGAGTTGATCGATCCCCGTTCCCGCGACGGTCGACAACTCGATGATCGGGGTCTCGTCAAACTGATCGAGCAACTCCGCATGGTCGAACCGATCCGGCAGATCACGCTTGTTGACCGCGATGACCAGGCGACGATCTCCCGCGGACCCAAACCGCTGAGCGAGTAACTGCCCGACCTGGCGGTCCTCCTGAGCGAGCGGCTGCGAGCCATCAAGCACGAAAATCGCGACGCCGGCGGATTCGAGCGCCTGTCGGGACCGGTCGATTCCGATTCGCTCGACCACATCTTCGGTCTCGGCAATCCCGGCGGTGTCCTGCAGTGTGGCCGGAATTCCGCGAAGGTTGATCGTCTCGGTGATGACGTCCCTCGTGGTGCCGGCGATCTCGGTCACGATCGCCCGATCAGACCTGAGGAGCGTATTCATTAGACTCGACTTCCCGACGTTGGGCCGGCCGACGATTGCGATCTGCACGCCTTCCCGGTAAAGCAGCCCCATGCGAGAAGAGGCCAGCACTTCACGTAGGTACGTCTCGGATCGTTTCAGGACGTCGGGGACATCGACCGACGGAATCTCATCTTCGGGAAAGTCTGCCGCCGCGTCCAGATATGCGAGCGCCTCCAGCAGTGCCTCCCGGGCGGGTTGCAGGCGCCCGGTGAGCTTGCCCCGAAGCTCGTTGACAGCCATCTCAAGCGATTCTGACGTCCGGGACGATACAACCGCCATGACTGCTTCCGCCTGGGAGAGATCGATTCTTCCATTGAGAAACGCCCGCAGGGTGAACTCGCCGGGCTCCGCCTCACGGGCGCCGGACTCAATCGTCAGTCTCAGTACCTCCCGAAGCGGCACGGGTCCGCCGTGACAGGAAATTTCCACGATATCTTCCCGGGTATACGTCCGGGGCGCGGCCATCCGCGTCAGCATCACCTCGTCAATGATCCGTCCGTCGCTCGGATCGACGATGTGTCCGTAATAGAGGCGGTGCGATTCGAGCGTCTCGACGTCGACCGGCCGGAGTCGAACTCCCCGGCGAAACATCCGGCTGGCGACCTCGGCCGATTCGGGCCCACTGAGGCGGACAACCCCGATTCCTCCCTCACCGACCGGTGTGGCGATTGCCGTGATTGTGTCGTCGTACATGGTATCTCCGGTGGCTATTCAGGGACCGTGAATCGGGCGGGAAGGTCGATAGCGATCTACCAGACGGTACGTCGCTGTTGTGCCAGTCGGTCCTGCTCGGCGAGAAAGGCAT
The DNA here is from genome assembly GCA_007123655.1 of Thermomicrobiaceae bacterium. Taxonomy (GTDB): domain Bacteria; phylum Chloroflexota; class Chloroflexia; order Thermomicrobiales; family Thermomicrobiaceae; genus SLMJ01. The sequence continues at coordinate 158 of SKKR01000210.1, read as the reverse complement.
GCACCGCTTCCCGATCCGGGATCGCCGTGGGGCCGCCTGACTGGATCATCACCGACGCCGCGGCCGCCCCGATGCGCGCGGCTTCCGTAACGCCTATGCCCTCCGAACGGGAGATAAACAGACCGGCTGCGAAGACATCGCCGGAGCCTGTATCGTCT
>SKKR01000266.1 GCA_007123655.1 Thermomicrobiaceae bacterium | reverse complement strand
TATATTCTTTTGTTCCCCGGAGCTACAGCTCGACGAGTAGCTGCGTCATTCGCAAGAAGCGTAGCACAGAGTAGTTGCTAGCGACGAACTGCGCGTCCTGATCGGTGTCGTACCGTGTGATGACGACGCGCTGGAGCCTCCCCAAATCCCTGAGGGTATCCGGGAGGACCGTCAACGTCGGCATGTCGGAGATGTCTAGGACACGCAGTTCTGTCAATTGGGAAATCTCCGCCGGGATCCGCCGGATGTAGTTTCTTGATAGCGCGAGCTCGACCAACGTCCCGATGCGCAGCACCGCGACGGGGAACGTGAGCAGCGATGCGTCGGCCAGATCGAGCTCCTTCAAACTCGCAAAGGGGCCTGCAAACGCTCTGGGGAGCGCCCACAGCGCGTTGCCCCCGAGGATCAGGGTCCTTAGGGACGCCATGTGCGATAAGCTGTCCCACGCGACTCTCTCCCCCTGCAGGTTGTTCCCGTAGAGGTCGAGCGTGGTGAGTGTTGAGTAGATGACCGGTCGTTTCGAGGTTGCTACTGTATTGCTCATGAAGTTCCCTCCAGGTGTCGATCTTTCGGTCGGTAGATCCCCAGAACGCTCCCCGATTCGAACTCGCGGAGTGATTTAAGTGTCAACGAGGTCTGGTCAATGCCGTCTTCGAAGAGGCGCTCCCCGGTTCCCAGTACGATGGGATCGATCAGCAGGCGAAACTCGTCGACCAGATCGTTCTGCATCAGGCCTTGAACTAATTGGCGGCTTCCGCAGACCAGGAGGTCCCCGCCCGGTTCCCTGGTCAACCCCGCAACCGAGGATCTGAGGTCGTCGTTCAGCACCGAGGTAGCCGTCCACTGGGGGTGGCTCAGCGTGCTCGATACTACGTACTTCTGAACACCGTTCATTCGATCGGCGAAACCGGCCTCGTCCGTTCTGGACGGCCAGGCGTCCGCGAAAATCTCGTACGTCTTGCGGCCAAGGAGCAACGCGTCAGCGGCGAAAAGCTCGTCATGCTTGAATTGCTGAGCTTCATGATTGTGAAACTGCTTGTGCCAGTTCTCGGGCTTTTCCATGACTCCGTCGAGCGACAGAAACATGGTTACGACCACGTTTCGCCGTCGGTCTGCGTTCGATCCGGATGACATCTCGCGCCTTTCGTTATCTCAGCGGTGGCGACTAGCGACTCTCGTCCGCGAAGCTGATCCCATGCTTACCCATGGCCTCGCGGAGCGTCGGGATCGTCTTTGGGCCCACGCCATGAATGGCAAGAATCTGCTTTTCCGTGTACGCGGACAGGTCTTCCAGGTGCTGGATTCCTTCGGCGAGCAGCGCTCCTCTCGCCGGGTTCGAAAGCCCTTCTGGCAGTTCGTGCCGTTCCTCCTGTTTGCTGATCACTGCGACGCTCCCTGTTTCTTTTCGACCAGCCAGGCGAGCTCTGTGAACCACTGGTTCGGATCTGGTTGCTCGTCGGGGTTCGTCAGAAAGAACTCGAACCGAGCCTCCAGTACTTCTCGTCCGCCGTCGGTACGCCGAGCAGGTGCCAGATCCTGCTGCTCGATCCAGTTCGCGATCGTTTCCCAGGTCTGATCCATTTGATCCGGATGTCCTTCGTGGATCGCGGTGACGTACGTACCACCGGGTATCTCGCCGCCGCTAACCTCTCCGGAGCCGTCTACCGGTTCCGTCACGGCAATTCCGATCTCGAGGTCGAACGGGGTCTCTGTATCACCGATCGTTCGATACCGGAAAAAGAGTGGGCCCCGGGGCGTCACGCCGTTCAGCTCGATCCAGGCAAAGAGCTGCGGAATCTTCTCGATCGCCTTGTTCCACTCGCTCAGCGACGCGCGTGCCGGGATGTACACGCACGGCCAGGTGGCGCGTACCTCGATTCGCGGCTGCGTCGACGTGGCCAACAATAACCGTCCTTTCGTCATACGTTCAATTACGCTCCACCGGCGGATGCGCTGGTGGAACCAAGGTCGTCATCGCGACCGGCAACGAGTCTTGACCACTGCGAGATCGGCCGCCCTGAGACCAGCGATTGGTGACATCGAGTTCACGTGTTCACCGCGGACAAGTTCTCGCCCGATTAGCCAATGATCCGATACTGATACCCGCCGACCCCGAAGATTTCACTTCCCCGTCGGCCAATTCACTTGGATACGCGATTCGGCGTATCCTGCTGATCCTCGGTTCGCTCTAAACTTAGGACTCCGTTGCGGGGCCATATCCAAGGATCACGACCCCCCCGCTGAACGCGTGGCTCTCGATCAGACGTAGCGAGGCGTTAAGATCGCCGTCGAAGAGTCGCTTTCCGGTACCGAGCACCAGCGGATGGACCATGAGGTCAAGCCTGTCCAGTAGTCCCGCTCCGATCAGCGTTCTCACCAGCTGTCCGCTCCCGAGAATGACGAAATCCTGGCTGCTCTGCCGTTTGAGCCCGGCAATCGTATCGGGGACGTTACCGTTGATGACGGTACAGGGATCCCAGTCACCCCAGGGAGCGTGTTCCAGTGTCGTCGAGACGACGAAACGCCGGGACTTGTTCATTTTGCTGGCGAACGGTTCCATGTCCGAGTTCGGCCAGAAGGTGACGAATTTTTCGTAGGTCTTGCGGCCGAAAAGCAACGCGTTCTCTGACTGCATGCCCTTTCCAATGAACTCGAACATGTCCGGTGACTGAAACGGCCCCGACCAGTTCTCGGGATCCTCAAAGACGCCATCCAGCGTGACGTTCTCGTTTGCTGTAATCTCCGCCATTGACCATCGCTTTCTCTACTTCGTCTGTACCCGATCAAATGGGAGCGGTTCGCGGCCGCTCCCGATTCAAACTAGGCCGGCTGAAGTTCAACAGCGGCCCGGAACCTTCCGTCCATGTGAAACGGAACCGACTCGTGCTCGTGTGAGATTTTCCATCGTCCGTCGACTTTGCGCAGTCCCAGCGTGATGCGATACCAGAACGAGAATCGCTGATCCCCGACTGGCGTCGCTGCCAACTGCATGAAGAACAAGCAGTACGCGAGGTCACCTTCGATCTCGATTTCCAGATCCCGGATGCTGAATTCCATCGAGTCCTCGAACCCGGAGAACCATTCCTTCGTGAAGGCTCGCTGACGCTCATCGCCGTTCACGTACTCCAGGGGCGGCGCAAGCGTAAAGGCGCGGCCATTTGGTATGTAGTGCGCCACCAGCGCGTCGGGATCCTTCGAGCGGTAGGCATTTAGCCAGCTCTCGACAAACGCTCGAATCTCGACCTCTGCGGTAGTCTGTTGTGCAGTGCTCATTTCTGATCCTCTCGTCGTCGGCGACGTCTGGGTGATTCGATCCACAGACGGCGCGGCTTTGTTCAATCCGATCGGTTGGGGCCGTTTCGACGACCGATCCAGCGTGACTTAGATCACCTTGTCGTCCGTTCCCGCAAGCTGACGCAGGAGTTCGGTCTGTCCCACGTGATATGTCTCGTGCCAGTACAGAAAGCTGACGAAGCGCGCGACAGAGGTTGAATCGGCTTCCGATACCTTCCGGGCAAGGTCCGCGGCCTTCGATTGACACAGGATCCCTTCGATGCGCTCCTGTGTCTGGTCCAATGCGGAAAGCAGCGACCCGAGTGCGATCACTCCTGGTTCATCCTCGAGAATCGGTTCCGACTCCCTGTCGTAGCGCTCCCGCGCCGCGTTTCCGAGAACCTGTGGCGCTCCCAGCGCTTCCAGGATGAAGTCCCGGTGAACGGCGATGTGTCCGAGTACCCAGTTCAGGCAGTTCCCGCGCACTGGAGGTTGGAGCAGGCTGTCAGCGTGTGATAGCCCCGCCACCTGACGACCGATAACGCGGACATTTCCTGCCAGCGCCAGGGCGAGTTCCTGAGCGGTGAGGACGGCTGGTGGCTCCGCGTGAGTCATCGGGCGTATCCTTTCGTTCGTCCTGATCTTGTGATGCGCATGCCGAGTACTGATGTTCTGGTCAACTTCATGTCTGGAATGCCCAGCGGGTCTGGCTGTATGTCTGTCCTCGTCCGAATCCGAGCGCCTTCCGCGGCGCGATCCGGTAGAGATTTGCGACTCCGCCCGCCGCGTTGTTCAACACCCCGTTCCCGGCCGAGAAACCGAAGAACCCGTCGTATTTGTGCTCTAACGAGGAAGCGATTGAGCCCAGCCTCTCCGGGTCCGTCACCGGCTCGACCTGTCCCTCGAGGACGATGTCCAGCCCCGACCTGAACTGCGGAGATCCGATCGTGACGGTACAGCGCGGATTACTTGCGAGGTTGATCGATTTCTGTTCGCTCGGCCCGGTACAGAAGTAGAAGGCTCCGTCACACCACACGCCGGCAACAGGCGTCACGTGCGGCTGGCCATCCGGCCGAACCGTCGCGAGCCAGAACATTTCTCCGTTACCAAGGATCTCCTCCGCCTGGTGCCAGGTTACGGGTGTGGCGTCCTGGCTGCTGAACCGGCGGTCAAGTGATGTCACTGGGTGCGTAACGGACATGAGCACCGTCCATTTCTTCGTCGGCAGTCAGATAGCGGCGCGAGTGGTCCCCGTGAGTGCTTACACACCTGAACCAACCGCCTGATCGGCGTACTGATCATGCAAGCGAACCCAGTTCATGATGCCGTTCTCCTCCTGACGACCGAGCGGGGTCAGATCGAGGAAGTTGAATGTGTTGAGCAGGATTTCACCGCCTCGCGCGAACGTTGAGTAGGTGTGATACACGGTCTGTTCCTCTCGCAGGAAGACGCTCGTGCCCGGTTGCTCCATGTCGTTGAACGTGACCCCGAAATCTTCGTTGAAGTCTGAACCGAAGGACGAGTACCAGGGCACGTCCCAACCCATGCGCTCACGGAACGGTTCGGTCTTCGCCAGCGGGGCACGGGCCACAACCACGAGTGACGTATTTGCGGCGTGCAGGTGAGCGAGATGCGGGATGCTGTCTACCAGAAACGAACATCCGTCGCAACCTTCATCCCAGTCCGGATGGAACATGAAGTGATAAACGATTAGTTGTTTCCGGCCATCGAACAGGTCGAGCAGGGTTGCGGGGCCGTCCGGTCCTTCGAACACGTAGTCCTTTTCTATCCGGACCATTGGCAGCTCGCGGCGTTCCGCTGCGAGTCGATCCCTGGCGAGCGTCACTTCCTTTTCGTGCTCGAGTAGCTGTGCCCGTGCGGCGTCCCATTCTTCACGTGTTACGACGTTGGGGCGGTTCATGGTGATACCTCCTGGCGATAGATGATGAAAGAAAGGTGCCCGGCAACGGAGCGCGGGGGAAAGGGGGATGCCTCCGTCGCCGGGCCAGAATCGGGACGTCTCCTCTCCAGAGACTCGTGAGCGACATTACTATTGCTAGTAGTCATATGCAAGTCAGCGGCACTGATATGGCGCATTGGTTCCTGACACTCATTCCGTGCCGTGCTTGCGCACGAGCCTGTTACGAACGCGACGCGGACCGCCCGGTTGCGGTACACTTGTTAAAAACAAGTACAGTCTCTCATGTGAAGTCCACCCTGTCAATAGAACTGGAATCGCGACTATGACGAAGCGCCGGTACGGTCAACACTGCGGGATCGCACGAGGAATGGAACTCGTCGGCGAGCGGTGGGCGATTCTGATTGTGCGCGAGCTACTTCTGACTCCCCGGCGCTATACTGAATTGCTCAGACGGTTGCCTGGAATTCCAACGAATGTCCTCGCGACGCGCCTGAAGGAGCTTGAGGCGGAGGGTGTCATCGAGCGGAAAGTCACCCCCCGGCCGGGATCAGGCGTTGTCTATGATCTGACGCCGTATGGCCGCGAACTTGAGGACATTCTCCTGCGACTCTGGCGCTGGGGGATTAGTGCCTTGCCGGTCTCGCAGGACAGTGGACGGCCATCCATGGATCCTGCAGTACGGGCGTTGCAGGCATCGTTCAGACCGGAAATGGCAGCTGAGGTCAACGCGAAATTCGAGATCTGGTTCGGGACCTTTGTGATGCACGCGACTGTCGATCAGGGAAGACTGGAGATCGGGCCCGGCGCATCTCCTGCTCCAGACCTGATTATCGACTGCCGATCGTCGATGACACCTCTGCTCAAAGGCGACGTCACGGCGGATGAGTGCGTTGAGAGTGGGCGGTTCTGGATCACCGGCGACCGGGAACTGTTGGGGCTTTTCGGTGATCTGTTTCGCGCGCCTTCCGAAGCGGCGCAATGAGTATTGGCAGTAAAACATGAACGATCCGGAAAGACTGGACGTGAACAGGGACCGGGCGCGCGGCTGCCTTCTGGGACAACTGATTGGAGACTCACTCGGGAGTCTTGTCGAGTTTCAGTCACCGGAGCAGATTCAGCGCCGCTATCCAACTGGCGTTTGTGACCTCGAAGACGGTGGGACCTGGGGAACAATTGCGGGTCAACCGACGGATGATTCCGAGATGGCGCTTGCCCTGGCTCGGACACTCGTCGACCAGGCTGAATACGACCAGAACAAAGCTCGCTCCGCCTATGTGGACTGGCTCAACTCGCGGCCATTCGATGTCGGTAATACCGTCTCCGCTGGCCTACGCGGCACCCCGAACTTCGAGTCCCAGGCCAACGGCGCGCTGATGCGGGTCAGCCCACTGGGAATCTTCGGCGCCGGAAAGGATTCTGATCTGCTGGCCAGATGGGCCCGGGAAGACGCCTGGATAACTCATCCCCATCAGATTACCCAGGACGCGAATGTGTTGTTCGTGCTGACGATCTCCCGAATCGTTGAGCAAGGCATGAGCCGTGATCAGGCAATTGCCGTTCTTCAGAATACAGGAGCCGAACACGGGCTCGCGGAAGCGGTTGTGGCGTCAGTCAGACGCGGGATCGAACGCCCGCCGGACGACTACCTCGCCAGTCAGGGTTGGGTGTTGATCGCACTGCAGAATGCCGTTTATCAGCTTTCCAACAGTCCTTCATTGGAAGCGGCGCTTGTCGACACGGTGGGGCGAGGCGGAGACACTGACACCAACGGCGCGATATGCGGGGCTCTCCTGGGCGCCGTCTACGGGAGTTCAGGCATACCTGATCGCTGGATCCAGCCGGTTCTCGCATGTGAACCGGACGCAGGCCGCGCGGGCGTGCTCCGACCGCGTCCCAGAGAGTACTGGCCGGTGAACGCGCTCGAAATCGCGGACGCGCTTCTGCGGTCATAACGTGCCGTTCGTATGAGGTGACCGCGTTCCCTGCGAGGCCCGAACATGACGCTGCGAGATCTTGCAACGCTCGGCATCGCTATACTCATGTGCTGGCTACCCGGAATCCTCGGATCAGTATTCACGGCATCAGGTATCGACTCCTGGTACCAGGATCTCGAAAAGCCCTGGTTCAATCCCCCGGACTGGGTGTTTGGCCCTGTCTGGAGCGTGCTCTACGTGCTGATGGGGATTGCACTGTACCTGATCTGGATAAACAGAGACGGTAGCCGACGGTGGAAAGGTCTGGTCGCGGTGTTCGCATCGCAACTCGTCTTCAACGGTCTGTGGTCGTTCGCATTTTTCGGGCTCGAGTCACCGTCGATGGGCATCGCGGTCATCTTGCCCCTGGGACTCTTGATTGCCGCCACGATCGCGCTGACAACGCAGTTTTCCCGCACGGCCGCGCTTCTCATGGTCCCCTATCTTGCCTGGGTCGGCTTCGCGACCGTGCTCAACATCTCGATCTGGCAGCTCAACTGACACGAGAGGTCCAGCCACGGGGTACTCAGTCCTCAAACAGTGCGGGCCGGAGCAATCCAGGCACCGACACTGCCGAGAACTCCGACGTAGAGCGCCGCGATCACACTCAGGGGAATGCTTGCCTGCAGCGCGAGATCCGGCATGAAGTTGGAGTACTCAAAGGCGACAATCGATGACCCGCCAATCGCCGAACCCATCAGCAGTCCGACGACTGCGATCTCCGCACCGGCAAGCCTGAATCGGTTACCCGCGACGTATCCGCCGATCGCCGGACCGATCGGCCCGGTGACGAAGTGCACGCCCGGAGGGATCAGGCAGACAACGGTAACCGCAAAAGCTACGATCGTTGCGAGCACCACGCGTGAGAAGCGCACAATGTGTGCCGGTTACGACGTGGTCGAAACGCGGGCGTGAGCCTCAATCGCTTTGCGCGCGATCTCGAAATCTTCCTGCTCGATCTTGTGGACGTTTCCCTGGAACGCCAGTGTCCAGTTCTTGGCCGGCCACTTCTGGACATGTTTCATCTGGAGCGCGGTCTCTTCCGCGTCAAGCAGATTATCGTCGTCCAGAATGACATACGGCTCGATGTTCACACGATGCGGGTAGACTTCGTCCTGGCGCTTGGCGTTGGTGCTTTTCCAGATGATTGTCGAATCCTCGAACGCTTCCGAGGTTATCGTTGCAATTCCGCCGAACGCCTTCTTGCCGGTGATATAGTAGATGATCTTGTCGCCCGGCTGCATCTGCGCTGCCTTCTTGCGCTGTCGCGTTTTCATCCCCTGAATGGTGAAGCCGTGCTCGCGTGTCGTCGCGAAATTCTCGGGTGATCCAACGATCACCCAGTAGTTCTGTTTTTCGTGGGCCATGAATGGTTGCTCCTTTCCCCGCGTTGCGTCCCTACCTCCGATTATGACACAGTCGGATTGCCGCGCTTCACCGGCTCCGGCATACTGAAAGCAGCGACCTGGATGGCACACCCTCGGGGAGTCGGAGGCTTCCTTAAATGAGCACCGGAAATCTGAAACAGCGTCTTACCGCCGCCGTCGGGCCTTCGGCGGTGCTGGATGACCCGTATGACCTTCTCGTATATGAATATGATGCCTCTGATGAAGTCATTGCCGGGAATCATCAACCCGATTTCGTCGTCCTGCCCGAAACAGCGGAACAGGTCGCCGAGGTCGTCCGTATCGCGCGGGAGTTGAACGTCCCGGTGACACCGAGAGGAGCAGGTACCGGCCTGGCCGGCGGAGCGATCGCCGCTCGTGGCGGAATCATGGTCTGCCTCACCCGGATGAAGAACGTACTGGAAATCAACTATCTGGATCGATACGCGATCGTGGAACCCGGACTGATCAACCTTGACCTCTCAGTGCGGACGACGCCAGACGGCTACTTCTTCGCGCCGGATCCGTCCTCGCAAAAAGCGTGTACGATCGGCGGTAACGTCGCGAACAACAGTGGTGGCCCGCATTGCCTCAAGTACGGAGTCACGAGTAACCACATTCTGGGACTCGAGGTCGTGCTGCCGAACGGGGAGATGATCTGGACCGGCGGGGCGGCTCCTGAGTCTCCCGGTATTGACATGACGGGAGTCATGGTCGGTTCCGAAGGAACGATCGGCATCGTGACCAAGGCGATGGTCCGGCTGACGAGAGTCCCCGAAGACGTCAATGTGCTCATGGCGCCGTTCCCGACGATCGATGCGGCTTCGAGCGCGGTAAGTGCGATTATCGCGGCCGGAATCCTGCCAGCGGCCCTGGAGATGATGGATGCGTTGACGATCCAGGCCGTGGAAGCGGCCTACCACGCCGGCTACCCGACAGACGCGGGCGCTGTGCTGCTCATCGAGATCGACGGCCTTGCTGAAGCAGTCGCGGAAAGCACCGAACAGATCGTCACGATCTGCAAGCACCATAATGCGAACGAAGTTCGCGTCGCGACGTCGCAGGCCGAGCGGGATCTGCTCTGGCAAGGGCGAAAGGCCGCGTTCGGTGCGATGGGCCGGCTGACGCCGAACTACTACCTTCAGGACACCGTGGTGCCACGCACGAAGCTTCCGGAAACGCTCCGGCGGGTCGACGAGATCGGGAGAGATCACAAGCTGAAAATCGCGAATGTCTTTCACGCCGGGGACGGCAACCTGCATCCGCTCATCCTGTTTGACCGCTACAAGCCAGGCGAGCTCGAGCGGGTCCTCAGTGCCGGCACGGAGATGCTGCACTGGTGCGTTGACGTCGGCGGTGCGATCTCTGGTGAGCACGGAATCGGACTGGAGAAAAAGGACCACCTCACGCTGATGTTCAGCCCGCAGGACCTGGCCGCGATGGCCGGCCTGAAGAAGAGTTTTGATCCCCTCAACTACTTCAACCCGGAAAAGGTCTTTCCGACCGGAGCAGGGTGCGGTGAGATCGACTCACTGAAGAAGCACGCCAGATGGGAGAAGATGGGAATCCATGTCGTCTGAGGCGGACACGGGACCACTGCCACTGGCTCAACGGCTCTCAGAACCGGCGATCGCCGACGCTGTGTCCTACGCTGTCGACCAGATGACGCCGGAGTACGTGGCTCGTCCCGAAACTGTCGATGATCTCACAGGTCTGATCAAGAGTGCGGCCGCGGATGGCGCCGCCATTATTCCCTGGGGTGGTGGGACACAGATGGGCCTGGGGAACGTCCCGGAGCGTTATCGTCTTGGGGTTGACCTGACCGGACTCAACGAGGTTCTGCGCTACGACCCGGATGACATGACGATGTCCGTTCAGGCCGGATGCCGGCTCCAGGATCTCAATCTGATGCTTCGTGAGAACCGTCAGATCCTGCCGGTTGACGCTGCGTACCCTGAGCAGGCGACGATCGGCGGGCTTGTCGCTGTCGGAGCTTCGGGCCCGCGTCGCCTCGGATACGGCCCGCTCCGGGACCTGATTATTGGAATGACCGTGCTCATGGCCGATGGGACGGTCGCGACCGCCGGTGGGCAGGTGGTGAAGAACGTTACCGGGTATGACATGATGCGGCTGCACCACGGAGCACTTGGTTCCCTGGGGATCGTCGTCTCAGTCAATCTGAAGGTGATTCCCAGGCCACAGTCGGAACGAACGGTCGTAGCGACGTACCAGACGCTCAAGGATGCCGACCGTGCAGCACTCGATGTCGCGGCTTCCCAACTTGGTGTCACGGCACTCGTCGTCACGAATCCGGAGGCGACGGCCGAGGGTACCGGGGTTCGCGGGCGCTTCTGGGGACTCGCGGTGCGATGCGAAGCGCCACCGTCCGCGGTTGTTCGACAGGCGGAGCGGGTGGTCCAGTATATTCAGGCCAGCGCGGAGGAAGTGTTCACCGAAGAATCGAGCGACGAATCAGACGCGAGATGGCAGCACATCTGCCGGGCCATCGATCAGCGACGGGACTCCCCGGACATCGCAGTTCGCCTCGGAATCCGGACGTCCCGGACCAGGGACAACGCGGGCTCGCTGCTCGACGAGCTCAAGTCCTTCGGTCTGTCCAGGCTGACGCTCGATTACGGCAGCGCCCTGGGATATCTTCGATTCCCGGGAAGCGAAATCACAAGCGAGGACTTCACTGAGATCGTGCGAGCCTGCAATCGGTACGGCGACCATGTTACGGTGATGACCGCCCCCGCGGAGTGGAAGCATGCTATCGACGTGTTCGGATCCCGGCCAGCCGGGTTCTCGATGATTGAATCGCTGAAAGCCAATCTGGACCCTGACCGGCTGCTCAACCCGGGGCGATCAGTTGGAAGACTCTGAATCGGCGCTAAACTGGACTGGAATTGCTGGAACCTTTATGACAATAGACGGAGAAATGCGGACATTTCAGGAGCCGGACAAGCCGAGCCTCGATGTCATTCGGTCATGTGTCCATTGCGGTTTCTGCCTGCCCACATGCCCGACGTATGTCCTGACGGGCAAGGAGCGCTCCTCGCCGCGCGGCCGCATCTGGCTGATGAAGGCGGTGACCGAGGGTCGGATGGACATGATGGATCCGATCTTCGAACACGAGATGTCGTTCTGCCTGAACTGCCGTGCGTGCGAGGCAGTTTGCCCGTCCGGAGTGCAGTACGGACAGATACTTGAAGCTTCACGAGCCCAGCTCGAACGCGCACATAATGGTGGTAGTATTCCCGCTCGAGCGGTGAAAGGCCTTACATACGGATTCCTGTTCAAAGATATGAGGCGACTCCGGGCAGCGAGCCACGGATTGAAGCTGTACCAGCGCAGCGGGGTGCAGTCGCTGGTGAGACGATCCGGTGTGCTGGGGATTCTTGGTTTGCAGGAGCAGGAGGCTATGCTGCCGAAACTGAGCGAGCGGTTCATGACACCGGCAGGACAGACATGGCCGGCTCAAGGCGAGCACGCCGGGCGAGTTGCGTTGTTCACCGGATGCATCATGGGGACGGCGTACGCCGGTGTTCACGAGGCGACTGTCCGTGTCCTGACGCGCAATGGCTACGAGGTGACCGCGGTACGGGACCAGACCTGCTGCGGTGCGCTTCACGTTCACGGCGGCGACATGGACGGCGGTCGAGAACTCGCTCGCCGGAACCTGGACGCGTTTGATCTCGATCGATACGACGCTGTCCTGATCAACGCGGCCGGTTGTGGTGCGGCGCTGAAAGAGTACGACCATCTCCTGCACGAAGATCCTGAATACGCGGAGAGCGCCAGTGCCTTTGTTGCGAAGGTGAAAGATGTCACTGAGTTCCTCGCGGATGTTGGGTTACGGGAGACGCCCGGGTCACTGCCGCTGCGGGCCACCTATCAAGACCCCTGCCATCTCGCGCACGCACAACGGGTGACCAGCGAGCCTCGGAGTTTACTGAACGCCGTTCCTGACCTGGAACTCGTCGAGATGCCCGAGTCCTCACTCTGCTGC
>SKKR01000139.1 GCA_007123655.1 Thermomicrobiaceae bacterium | reverse complement strand
GGCAGCGGCGTGGTGATGCAGGGAGAGACGATCGTCGGCCAGGATCCCATGCCGATCACGGCGGTGCTCAAGCAGTCGTCTCCAGTCCCACAGGGAACTGGCGCGACGACATCGAGCGATCACGTCACTACGGCGGGATATTCAGCGCTGGTTCCCGGTGACGTCGGAGACCAGGTGGTCCTGCCGATTGCCCAGACCAACAACAACTGGAATACGTTGATTCGAGTAACACACTTTGAGGATGGGCCGAACGACCTGGTCATCCATCTCAACCTCCACGAAGCCGCTGGTGGCGGAACGCTGGGCCCGTTCGTCGCAAACGTAGACGCCGGGGGAACCGCGACGTTCGATCTGCTCGAGCTCGGCGTACCGGAGGAGTTCATCGGTTCGGCGGTTGTGACAGCAGAGTGGGGTATTGCCGCGGCCGCGGAACGGGTCAAGAACGAGACGAAGATGCTGATTATGAACACGTCCCGTCGCGTCCCCGGTCCCGGCTCCGAGCAGTCCGCGCCGCTCGCTTTCCGGGAGTGGTTCAACTGGAACACCGGCATCTCGGTTGCCAATCTTTCGGACCAGGAGAACGAGATCATCGTCCGCTTCTACGATGCTGACGGGATCGAAGTCGAGACCGAGGTGCTGACGATCCCGGCAAACGGCATGGACTTCATCTTTATGCCGTCCGGATCCGGGGCGGAGCCGTTCGTCGGGTCGGCACTGATCGAGGCCGAATACGCGTTCGTCGGTGCGGTGGACAAGGTGAAGTACCTCGGCGACCACGACGACACCGGCCACGCCATGTCCTACATGGTCGATCCAGCCTATGCCGAAGCTGGCGAGCGGTTGTCGATGCCGCTGTATCAGAAAGGCAGCACGGTTACTGGCGGCGGTGACACGTCCGGGATCCAGTTGTTCAATCCGACGCATCTTCCGGTCGAGTACACGTACTCAATCTGGGATCAGGATGGTGACCATCTACCCTTTATCTTTGCTACGGCGACGCTTTCGCCGAAGGAGAACGTGACCGTATACGCGTTCGAACTGGATTTCATCCCGGACGACTTTACGGGGTCATTCGTTGTCCACATCGAGTCCGGCGGTGGAATGGCCGGGATCTCGAACAACGTGAACTACGACGCCCAATACGACGGCTCCGCGTCGTTCAACATGATCGTCATCAAGGAGCCGTGGGAGCCGCCACAGCCACCGAATGGGATCATCATCGCACCGTAGTTCCCTTCGTTTCTTGCTCCGGCGCCAGTGACGTGTCAAACGCGTAACTGGCGCCGTCTCGCGCGTTCAGTCGCGGAGCGCCTGGCACAGAGTTCCGTTGAACCGTGAGAAGTCAATTCGCCGCGTCAGGCTGTAGCGGACCTCATTCACCCTTCCCCGGCTGCGCGTGGTATCCAACCCTATGGCAAAGGCAAATTCATTGATGCCGAACGCGCTGCAAACGTGCCTGTCGCGGAGATCTGCTCGGTGTGGCTGAATCTCCGGCATCACGTGCTCGCCAGGATGCAGCGCATTACACGATTGTAACGTGTTGAGAAGCAATGCCACGAGTCCGAGATGTCAAGATGTCAGTATTGTAGAAATGCAGCGTTCGCTTCTCCCCACTTTGAAGGGATTGTTTCGATGAGTTTTCGCATTTTGCGGGTCTTCCTGGCACTGGGTCTGGCGTTGAGTGTCCTTGCAGGCACGCTAGTGACCGGCGCCGCTGACGAACACGGAAATGGCGATGGAGTCACGAACCAGAGCTATCTCCCCTGGGTCCCGAACGGTTCGGTACTTGATGATCCGAGAGAAGACATCGAGAGTACCGGACCCTACTCGGGGGCGATAACGGTGCAGAACCTCGAGTCCGAGACGGTGACGGTGCAGTACGACGTGCTGGCAACCGGTCACTCGGACACGATCGACGTGGACGGCTGGGCAACCTACACCCTGACCGCCGCTGAACTCTTCAACGACAGCGACGTGAATGGTTCCGGGGTTGTGCTCTCGACCGTGGAAGGAGAGCGGATCGCCGCGGTTCAGAAGCAATCATCCCCGGCAGGGCCGGACGCCGAAGCCCGGACGAGCGCGGAGCACGAGATAGTTGCCGGCTACACCGCGCTGACAGGTGGCGACGTCGGCGCCGATATCGTTCTCCCGATCGTCCAGACCAACAACTTCTGGAACACGCACGTTCGGCTCACCAACTTCGGCGATGCGACCGCGACGGTCGAGATGACTCTTCATCCTGCCGGTGGAGACACCGAGCCGCTGGACTTCACTCTGGACGTCGAGGCCGGTCAAACCGCGACCTTTGATCTTCTGGAGAATGAAGTTCCGGTGGACTGGGTCGGATCAGCGCGGATCTCCGCGGATCAGCCGGTCGGCGCGGTGGCCGAGCGGGTCAAGAACCTGACCAACATGCTTATCATGAACACGTCCAAGTCCGTTGATGACGGCGCAAACCAGTACGCGCCACTCGTCTTTCATGACTGGCACTTCTGGAACACCGGCATCTCGATCGCGAACCTGGCCGATGCCGAAAACGAAGTGACCATCTCATACTACTCACGGGAGGGCGAACTCTCTCACACGGATACGTTGATCGTACCCGCTAACGGAATGGACTATCAGTACACCCCAACCGCGGGACTCGCCGTTGAAGACGGCTTCGTCGGTTCAGCCGTGATCAGTGGTGAGTACCCGTTCCGCGGTTCAGTTGACGAGGTCAAGTACATCGGCGATGACCCCGATACCGGCCATGCCATGTCCTACATGGTGGAAGATCAGGCCGCGGGAATGAACGAGACGCTCGCGCTGCCGATCTTCCAGTCAGGCAGTCCCGATGGTTCCGGGGACACCTCGGGTATCCAGTTGTTCAATCCAACTGATGAATGGGTCGCTGGCGCGGTGCGTTTCATAACGCAGTTTGGCGTCGAATATCGTGATCCGCTGGTCGTACATCTGGAACCGGGCGAGGGCTACACGGTGTATCCGCACGATATTCCGGACTTCCCGGCGGACGTGCATGGATCCGCACTCGTCCAGGTCTACGCTGGTGACGGAGCGATCACCGCAGTATCCAACAACGTGAACTACAGCGTCATGCACGATGGTTCGGCCTCGTTCAACCTCGCACTGGCGGGGGAAGCAGGTCCGGGAACGCCGGAGTACATCCTTCGAACTGATCCGCGCTGGGCGACGAACGCCTGGCAGGAGCCGTTCTCCCTGACCGCCACGTTGCTCGATGTGAACGGGAACCCGCTCGAGGGTGAAGAAGTGTTGATCATGGTGAATCCGTCGATCGAAGGCCCGCCTGGTGACGCCCGCGTCCTCGAGACGGACGCCAGTGGGCAAGTCGTCTTCAACGACGAGTTCACACGTGGCGGCTCCGAGTTCGTGGACCGGTTCATCGTGATCTACCCGGCCTACGATCCGTCGGAAGCCCCGCCGGACGAAGCGCGTATCGAGACCTACGCCTGGAAGACATGGGT
>SKKR01000466.1 GCA_007123655.1 Thermomicrobiaceae bacterium | reverse complement strand
TTGATCTTAGCCGGAACTTAGTCTCCGGGTCAATCAACGATGGCGCGCCAGACACAGGAGACGTGATCCTTGGCGGTTCCTAACGCCCAGGAGGACATCAGGACCGCTCGACGGCACGCGAAATCCCGTTCCTGCTCTGCCATAATTTCGCCGTGGAACGGGACCATTCAGACTGAACGCGCGTGCTCCCGGTTCGATCTTCTACGTTTGATGCCGGAACCTGATACTGATACACGGGAGGCTGAGTGACCGAACGAGCGGATATCATCGTCGTTGGCGCCGGGATCATGGGGTGCAGCATTGCCTATCACCTGTCCGAGAGGCAGGCCGGCCAGATTGTCGTACTGGAGCGGGACCGGATCGCGAGAGGGTCCACCGCAGCCGCCGCTGGTGGCGTGAGGCTGCAGTTCTCGACCGCGACGAACATCGAGCTTTCGAAACGCAGCATGGACGTCTGGGAGAACTTCGAAGAACTGTTCGGGACCGAAATCGGGCTGCATCAGCACGGTTACCTCCTGCTCCTGACGGATGATGAGCAGGTGCCGGTGTTTCAGGAGAATCTCCGGCTGCAGCAAACACTCGATGTGCCGGCCAGATGGCTCTCGCCGGATGACGTGAGAGCACTCAATCCCGCCGTCCGAACAGACGACGTAATCGGCGCCACGTTCTGCCCGCGGGATGGCTGGTGCGACCCGTACTCCGCGACGATGGGATTCGCCGGTGCCGCTCGGCGGAACGGGGTGGACATCCGTCAGGACAGCCAGGTCACGTCGATACTCAGGGACGGTGACCGGATTACCGGCGTCGAGATCGGGGACGACGTCATCGAGGCGGACCTCGTGATCCTCTGCACCGGGCCGCATACCAGCTTCGTGGCCAGAACCGCGAACGTGGAGATCCCGATCCAGCCCTTCCGCCGGATGTCGTTCACCACGAAGCCGTTTCCGGACGTACCCTCGACGATCCCGTTTACGGTGGAGTTCGCTCGTGGTCTCTACGTTCACCCGGAGGGTCCCGGGTTCCTCTTCGGGATGGGCGATCCGGACGAACCGAGCAGCCTCAACGATACTGTGGATGACGCCTGGATGATGACGACGATCGAAGCGCTGTGTGACCGGTTCCCGCCGTTTATCAATGCGGCGGTGCATACCGGGTGGGCCGGATTCTACGAGATCACGCCGGACGACAACCCCGCGCTCGGATATGTTGACGATGTTGATGGGTTGATCGTCGCCGCCGGGTTCAGCGGGCACGGGTTCATGCAGGGACCGGCGATCGGGACGTGTATCGCGGAACTCGTGCTGGACGGTGAGGCACGCGCGGTCGATATCACCGCATTCTCGCCGGGCAGGTTCAACGAGGGGCGACTGGCGCAGGAGCGGAATGTGATCTAGCCGTCGACCAGGGTTCTGGTACGTCCCGGTCAGAACGTCAGGATGTATACCCCGGCTTTGATCCGCGTGTAGAGGCTCGGGTGCTGCTTCCACTCGTCGACCAGCGAGATACCGAGTTCGTCAGCGCGTTCCAGCACCTCATAGGATCGAGCGCAGAACCTGCAGACCCCGGTGACGTGACCGGATACCTGCGAATAGAGACGGTGCATCTGATGGTCCGGGCCGGCGAACTCCACCGCGGCCGTCACGCCGGCGCCGTCGAAAATGATCTCGACTTCGCCGTCCGCCTCGATGATCTCCTTGGCTGTCATGAATGCGTTGATCACCCGGGCGTTGCTCTCCCGCGTTTCGGTGGTGGAGAAGATGATGATGGCGACGGGAGGCGCGGGGTGCTCAGTCATTCAAAGCTCTACCGCTTCCAGGCTATTCGACAACGAGGCAGAATAAGAGCTATTTGTCCGTACTTCGGTGGATGTGTGAGCTACCATCTGAAGTATTTGGCCGGATCCGGCTCGAAGCCCGCCGGGATGAAGTCTCCTGTTGCTTCGTCGCGCGAGTAATCGACGTGTTCGCCGCGTGCAACCGCTTCGACGGCATCGCAGAGAATGTCGACATCTTCGATGGTGTTGTAGATCCCGAAACTCGCCCGGACCATACCCGGCAGGCCGAACTTGTCACCGGCCAGCATCCGTGTCCGGTAATCCTGGATCTCCGAGTCAGACAGCCGCAGCAGTCGCTCAAGGTAGGGCTGGGCGCAGAAGCGACCGTTCCGCACGCCGACGGCCCACTCATTGGCGAGGATCGAGGCAACCTGCTCGTGCGCGTAGCCTTCGACGTTGAAGCAGATCACGCCCATCTTGTCCTCGGCGACCGGCACCTCGGTGGGACCGTACACCGTGACGCCGGGGATCCGCCCCAGGCGGTGGAGCGCGTGGCTTGTCAGTTCACGCTCGTGACCAACGATCCGGTCGAACCCGATGTCGGCCAGAATCGATGCCGCCGCGCCGAACGCGACTGCCCCGAGCACGTTAGGGCTGCCCGCTTCGTCTCGTGCCGGTGAGGGGTTCCAGACGACTTCTTCCAGCGAGACGTATGCGACCGTTCCGCCGCCCTGGAGATGTGGTACGTCCTGGGTCAGCAGGTCCCGCCGGGCGATGAGCGCCCCGGAGCCGAGCGGGGCATACATTTTGTGCCCGGAGCAGGTCAGGAAATCGATCGAGTCCTCCGCTCCGGTCGGGCCCATGGTGATCTGCCGGTGTGGGGCAAGCTGAGCGGCATCTACCGAGATCAACGCGCCGTGCTGGTGGGCAATCCGCGCGATGGCTGCAACCGGCGGAACGACACCCGTGACGTTCGAGGCCCCGGAGATCGCAACCAGGCGCACGTTTGATCCGTGCTCGCGGAGCTTCTCGTCTAGATGGTCGAGATCCAGACGGCCGTCGTCGTCGACCTGAACGTGATCGACCTGGCAGAACTGACGCCAGGGAAGCAAGTGGGAGTGGTGTTCCATAACCGTGGTCAGGACAACGTCGTCCGGTCGCAGTCCAATGCGGGTGGCCAGGACATTGATGCCCTCGGTCGCGTTGCGGACGAATATCACGACCGCGCCGTCGTCCGCGCCGGCAAACGCGGCGATCTTCCGCCGGGCTGTTTCGTAGAGGTAGGTGGACATCTTTGACTTGAAACCGGCGCCGCGGTGGACGCTCGAATACCAGCGATAGGCGTCGTCAACGATGTCTCTGACGGGTTTCAGTACCGGGGTAGATGCTCCGTTGTCCAGGCTGACGTAGCGACGCTCCTCACCGCTGACGGTCGGGACCTTTGTGTCCCAGCCGATGACGCTGGTCGGACAGTCGCTGATATCGATTGCTGAGACCTGCCTGGACTTCATCGGATCCCCTCGTTTCGCGCTCGTCTGGCGGCGGATTCTGTCGGCCATGGTGTCGCGGCGCGACCCGTACATAGGCGTGCCTGCAGTAGGGCGGAACACCTTCGCGAGTGGCTGGCAAATCGTATCAGTAATCAGAGGGGTCAGACAGTACAGGTGCGTTACAGAACGTGCGCTAAACGTGGCAGTTTCCTGCGGTTCTCGCACAGTCGTCCAGAGATTGGC
>SKKR01000125.1 GCA_007123655.1 Thermomicrobiaceae bacterium | reverse complement strand
TGCCGGTCGATGACCGTATCGAAATGGCGAATATGGCGATCGAGGCAGGCGCGAAGTCGGGTATCTTCCCGTTCGACGAGCAAACCAGAGAGTGGCTGGCGAGATACACCGACAAGCCGTATGAGCCGGTGCACAGCGACCCTGACGCCGTTTACCAGGAAGTGATCGAGATCGACGTCACGAATCTGAAGCCGGTCGTTGCGCTGCCGCATCTGCCGTCGAACACGTATCCGGCGGAAGATATCAAGGACATGCCGATCAATCAGGTCGTGATTGGCTCGTGCACTAACGGACGGATCAGCGACCTGCGTGAAGTTGCCGAGATCCTGAAGGGGCAGCAGGTGCACCCCGACGTTCGCTGCATCGTGATCCCTGGAAGTCAGGAGGTCGCGAAGCAGGCGACTCGAGAAGGTCTGTCTGATATTTTCCTGGATGCCGGTGCGATCTTCTCCACGTCCACCTGCGGGCCGTGTCTCGGTGGCTATATGGGTGTGCTCGCGAAAGGTGAACGCTGCGTTTCGACGACGAACCGGAACTTCCGGGGCCGAATGGGACACCGGGAAGCCGAGATCATTCTGTCGGGTCCACGGGTCGCGGCGGCAAGCGCGATCATGGGTCGCGTCGCGGCTCCGAGCGAAATTCCGGTGCCCGTCGGCGATTGACCGTAGATCGATGCTGTGTTGGCCCGGCGCCACAGCCGGCCCGGGAGTCATGCGGAAACAGGCGGACAGCGTCGTCCGTCGATACAAATCGGAGAGTATTAATGCGCTTTCAGGGCAAGAGCTGGAAATTTCCGGACGACGTGGATACGGACGTCATCATTCCCGCCCGCTACTTGATGACGACCGATGAGGACGAACTCGCCGAGCACGTGATGGAAGACATCGACCCGGAGTTCGCGGGCAAGGTGCAACAGGGAGAAATGATCGTAGCCGGCAAGAATTTCGGCTGCGGGTCATCGCGCGAGCACGCGCCGATCGCAATTAAAGCCGCTGGGGTGAGCTGCATCATCGCGGAGTCGTACGCCCGGATCTTCTACCGGAACGCCATCAATATCGGGATGCCGATCATTGAGTGCCCAGAAGCAGTTCAAGAGGCCCAGGAGGGCGACGAGTTCGAGGTCGACACAGAAGAAGGCTGGGTGCGCAACGTGCGCTCAGGCAACAGCTATGAAATCGCGCCCTTCCCTGAGAAAGTGAAGAACATTATCGCGGCTGGAGGCCTGATGGCTCAGGTTGCCCAGCAGGTGCGTGAACGACAGCAGGCGGAGACCAAATGAGGGCCATCTTTAAGATCCTGCGACTACCCGGAGACGGGGTCGGTCCTGAAGTGCTGGACGAAGCCTGTTCCGTCTTGAGTGAGGTCGGCGCGCGGAAAGACGTCCAGTTCGAGTTCACCGATGGACTCATCGGCGGAGCGGCGATCGACGCTTGCGGTTCGCCGCTGAGTGACGAGGACCTGGTAAAGGCCAGAGACTCCGATGCCGTTTTCCTGGGGGCGGTCGGCGGACCGAAATGGGATCACTTCAGCAAAGAGACCCGTCCGGAAGCCGGGTTGCTGAAACTCCGCAAGGAACTCGGCCTGTTCGCGAACCTCCGCCCGGTCAAGATCTTCGACGCACTGGCGGGCGCATCCCCGTTGAAGGACGAAATCGTCCGCGGGGCTGACCTGATGGTCGTCCGGGAGCTGACTGGGGGACTGTATTTCGGTCAGCCATCGAAACGGATGAAGGACGAAACCGGGCGCAGCGCGGTCGATACACTGCCCTACCACGAGTCGGAGATCGAGCGGATCGTCGATCTCGCGTTTCGACTCGCCGGGCAGCGACGGAAAAAAGTCACCAGCGTCGACAAAGCGAACGTGTTGAACTCGTCTCAGCTCTGGCGAGAGGTTGCAAGCGAAGTCTCGGAGCGCTATCCGGACATCGAGTTCGAACACGCGCTGGTGGATTCCTGTGCGATGGCGCTGATTAGCCGTCCGACAACCTTCGACGTGATGGTCATGGAAAATCTGTTCGGCGACGTCTTGAGCGACGAGGCCGCGGTGCTGGCGGGATCGCTTGGCATGCTCCCATCAGCGAGCCTGAACGGCAAGCCGCCGGCACGTGAGGGCACGCAGGCAGAGATGTTCGGGATGTACGAGCCGGTCCACGGCAGCGCACCGGATATTGCCGGTCAGGGGAAAGCGAATCCGGTCGGCGCGATCTTGAGTGCGTCGATGATGCTGCGATTCTCGTTCGGGCTGGACGCGCTGGCCGACACGGTGGACAACGCAGTTGCGAACGTACTGGAACAGGGCGTGCGTACAGGCGACATTGCCGGGCCCGACATGGCACCGGCTTCTACCAGTGAGTTTGGATCCGCGGTCAGGGAGCAGGCGGCAGCGCTTGCCGCGGCCCGGTAGGTCGGTGGGATCGACCGCCCGAACACGCCCGCTGGTATACTTCTGGCGGAGTATCTGAACGGGATAGAAACCGCTTGTGGCAGCAGATACGACACGGGGTTGACATCACCTCGACACTGCGTATCATTTGATAAAGCTTTCGGTTTAGAAACTTGCCGGAACGCTGATCTTCGAGGCGAGCGGGCGAACTGGAGGAAACACGTATGGTTGATACGGCAACAGAGAAGGTCGTTACGCTGACGCCGGAGGCCATGAAGCAGCTGAGAGACTTCATGGAAGAGCAGGGTACGCCGGAGGGCAAGCTGCGGGTGTTTGTCTCGCCAGGTGGTTGCTCGGGCCTCGAATATGGGATGTCGATCGAAGACGAAGTCGACGAAGACGATTTCATTTTCGAGCATGACGGTGTTCAGGTAATCGTTGACTCGTTCAGCGCGATGTACATCGAAGGCTCCGAGATCGACTACGTCAACAGCCTTATGGGCGGCGGCTTCACGGTCCGCAACACGAACGCAGTGACTGGCTGCGCCTGTGGCCACAGCTTCGACACCGGTGAGAACGCCGGCACCCAGCAGGGTTGCGGCTGCGGCGCCTAGACTCCCGCGGTCATGACAACTCGATGACGAATCTACCCGGGAGCCGCGGCTTCCGGGTCCGTCATTTCTTGGATCGTTCATTCTGACTGGTGGTAGAATAGCACTCGCCCTGTTCAGGCGGGGGTTGACGGGGGAATGTCGAAACTGGCAGACGAGCATGATTTAGGATCATGTGCCGCAAGGCGTGAGGGTTCGAGTCCCTCTTCCCCCACTCATCTCACTCAGTTGCTGGTTTTCCCAACCTCAATATTCACGAATACGAGCGCTCCCTGTTGCACTTGACAATCTGGATAGCGTCCTTTTTGTGCCCACCACGGTTATTGACCATGGCTATGCGGCATCGTATATTACAAATCAGCATATGAGGAGTCACAATCGAAAGGATGCGCTATGGCAAATACGCCTGACATACGTCCGGTCGGTGATCTGCCGGACGAAATCGGCAAGACCGCTGCCCGTGAACTCTCCTGCAACGGCATCTCCAGTCTCGAACAGGTGGCCACTCACTCCAAGAAAGA
>SKKR01000337.1 GCA_007123655.1 Thermomicrobiaceae bacterium | reverse complement strand
GATTCGGTCGGTGAACTGCTATCCCATGCCCGCGATCAGGGCTACCTGACGCTTGACGAACTGACGACCGCGACTGCTGCCGACAACGGGACGGTTGACGAGATCGCGGATCAGCTCTCCGATCTCGAAATTCCGGTTGTCGATGTGGGCGACGGCGGTGCGCTGGTTGAGATCGACCCGCGTGACACCCCGGATCTTGTCGACGTCGAGGCGGTCAGTGAGGACATCTCCTCGGTATCGCTGGATGATCCAGTCCGGATCTACCTCAGAGAGATCGGGCGTGTTCCGTTGCTGACCGGCGAACAGGAAGTTTCCCTGTCTCAGGCGATGGAAGCGCGTGACTATCTCCACCACCTGCTTGAGTCGAATCAGAACCTGAACGGCGCCGTCTCCAGACCGGTCGGCATTGGACTGCAGATCTATCGATCGTTCATCGCCGGGTGGCCGCTGGTCTACGAGTTCTATACGACGATGTTCCCCGATCAGCCAGCCCGGACGAAGCAGCAGGTGCTCGACGATGTTCTGCCACTCACCCGATTTGAACCCGGGTCGATTGCAGAGGTCACCGACCGGCATTCAATCAGCCAGTCAGTGCTCGAAGAATCGCTCAGGCTCCGTCGCGTGGAGCACGCGTTGCTTCCGCCCGAGGTCCGGTCGTTCCTCTCATCGGTCGAATACCTGCCGGACGAGGCAGAGGTTCAGTCGGTCTTTTCCGCGGTGTCGCCGTCGCTTTCGCAACGCTGGTCGGATCAGATTGCTCGCGGGGAAGCCGCCAGGGAGAAGCTAACCGAGGCCAACCTGCGCCTGGTGGTGAGCGTGGCCAAGAAATACGTTGGGCGCGGAATGTCGATGCTGGATCTGGTGCAGGAAGGAAACCTCGGCCTCCTCCGAGCGGTCGAGAAGTTCCAGCACCACAAGGGGTTCAAATTCTCGACCTATGCGACCTGGTGGATCAGGCAGGCAATTACCCGGGCGATCGCCGACCAGGCCCGGACGATTCGTATCCCGGTTCATATGGTGGAGACGATCAACCGGGTGAGCCGGAGCCAGCGGAAGCTCCATCAGGAACTCGGTCGCGAACCGACGGTCGAAGAGTTGAGCGTGGAAGTCGAGCTCCCACCGGATCGAGTGCGGGACATTCAGAAGATCGCACAGGAACCGGTTTCGCTGCAGACCCCGGTTGGTGAGGAGGAAGACAGCAGTCTTGGTGACTTCATCGAGGACACCAATACGCTGGCGCCTGCGGACGCGGCAGCCTTTCACATGCTCAGATCCCAGGTTGAAGAAGTGCTCTGGAGTCTGGGCGAGCGAGAGCGACAGGTGCTTGAGATGCGCTTCGGGCTGGATGGAAGCCGGATCCGAACCCTCGAAGAGGTGGGAAATGAGTTCGGCGTGACCCGTGAGCGAATCCGGCAGATCGAAGCCAAGGCGCTTCGCAAGCTGCGACACCCGAACCGTAGCAAGAAGTTGCGCGACTACCTCGAGTAGCGTTCCAGCCATTTCCCGGCGGCAGTTCGTGCGCCCGTCGCGCATGCTGGCGCCTGAGGAGCCCGCAGAGAATCGACTCTCTTACCCCTGACTCGTCCAGACTGGCGACTCCAGATTTCCGGCGCGGTTGACGCGGTTCGACCGTCCCGGTACATTACGCGGGCAAATGTCAACCTGGATTGTCTGTCAGCCAAGGAACCTCGATGCGGATACCCGTTCTGACCACTGTGCTCGTCGTCTCGCTCCTTATCGGTGCCGTTCCGGTGGTTGTCGTGAATTCACACGCACCGGAACGCGACAGACCGATCGTTGGACAAGAGCACCCCACTTCGGCCGTATTCGAGGCGACACCGCCGTCGATCGACGATCAACTGCCAGAGCTTCCGGTGACCGAACCCGTGGCAATCGCCCGACCGGAACCGGAGGGACAGATCAGCGATCCTGATGATGTGTCTGATTCCGGGCGCGGTTTCGGCGAATCTGACGAGCCGGACACCGGGCGGGAAGTCAGCTTCGCCGGAACGTCCGGGCGAGAAGTTTCCGCGCTGGAGACGGAAGACATAACCGACCAGCTGGAGCCGGTAGAGGCCCCTGAACCAGCACCGACCCCGGAGCCGGCCCCCGAACCTGCTGATGAACCGGAGCCTGCCCAGGAGCACAACCCGGAGTGCCTGAATCCGTCCGAGCGAGACGTTCTACGTCTCATCAATGAGTACCGGGAAGAACTGGGCCTGCCTCAGCTGAAGAATTCGCGGGCCCTGAACATCGCATCATTCGAGCACAGCCGGGATATGGGCGAGCGGGATTATCTCGCGCACGAGACGCCGGAGGGCCTTACGCCGTTCGCGCGGATGTCCCGGTCAGGGTACTCCTACGACACCGTCATGGCCGAGAACCTTGCCGGGGGACAGTCGACGGCTGAACGGGTGGTTGAGGCCTGGCGTGCATCGCCGGATCACGACGAGACCTTGCGAAACCCGGATCTGCGCGTTGTCGGTATCGCTCGTTTTGACGCACCTCAGAGCCACTACAAGGTCTACTGGACAACGAAGTTCGGCGGTTATGTAGACGAATCACCCTCGTGCTAGGCACAAAACTGTGCAAGAACGCTCCCTGACCGCGCGATGAAGTACACTTGACGGTTGCCGGGCCGCACCAATTTAGCGTGCTATGCAAAACGAAACGCCCGGCCGCTGTTTATCTTCCACCAGATGTCCTGCGCTGATTCGAGGGTCAATGTTTTACGATCACGCGAAGATCTACATCAAAGGTGGCGATGGCGGCGCTGGAGCCGCCACATTTCGCCGGGAAAAATACATACCGCGGGGCGGACCGGATGGCGGGGATGGCGGTCCCGGCGGTAACGTCTATTTCAGAGTCGATCCACAAGCCAATACGCTGATTGCATTTCGGTACCAGCAACACTTCCGGGCGGAAGCGGGGACGAATGGCGCAAGGCAGAAGAAACATGGCCGCACCGGTCAGGATCTGTACATCGATGTTCCTCCCGGGACGGTGATTTATGACGATGAATCCGGTGAGGTGCTCGCGGACCTGCTTGAAGAGGACGACGTCTTTCTCGCCGCTCGCGGTGGCCATGGAGGGAAGGGCAATACCCGGTTCAAGACGTCAACGCGACAAGCGCCACGTATCGCCGAAAAGGGTGAACCGGGAGACGAGCGCTGGGTAAGACTTGAACTGAAGGTGATTGCATATGTCGGGCTCATCGGCTTCCCGAACGCCGGGAAGTCAACGCTTCTCAGTGTCGCCAGTGCCGCGAAACCGAAAGTCGCGGATTACCCGTTCACGACGCTGGAGCCGACGCTGGGCGTTGTCGATCCTGGAGGCGGCGGTGGCGCCAGCTTCGTAATGGCGGATATCCCCGGGCTCATTGAGGGCGCCGCGGAAGGTGTCGGGCTGGGGCACGAGTTTCTCCGACACATCGAACGTTGCCGGGTGCTCCTGCACGTCATCGATGGGTCCGGGGGACTCGAAGAGCGTGATCCTGTCGCGGACTTCCACAGCAT
>SKKR01000251.1 GCA_007123655.1 Thermomicrobiaceae bacterium | reverse complement strand
TCCCCTTTCCGTTATCCGCACTAGACGTACGTACACCCTTGTGCTAGACTGACTGTGCCAGGAAGTCAATGTCCTGGGTGACCGGTCACACGGTGACGACACCACCAGACTGTCCCCGGTTTCTGTCTCTGGGAACGGTGGTATCCGCGTCAGTTGTGACCTGTCTGTCCGCCAGGCGGACCGGCGCACGAGGGGAGGCCGAACGCATGCCACAGTTGCAGGTTCCGCTGGTCACGTTCACCGTAGAAGACGGGGTCGTCACCAGTGACTCGCCGTTCGTTGCGACGGCCGGATGCCAGCGGATCGGCCGGCCGAAGGTCCACAGCTTCTTCGCGATCCTCGAGCCGCTGGTGGCTCATCCGGAGATCTCCGAGCTTGCGCCGCTGATTCTTTCCCGCCTCGAGCAGGAGCTGGCGACACGCACGAAACTGACGGCTACCGCCGCGATCAGCGCGTCAGTCGAAGCCGTCAACGAAGAGCTGCACCATTACAATCGCCCGCGTCCGGCGGAGGAGCGTCTCTACTACGGCCTGACCTGTGGAATCTCACGTGGCGAGGAACTCTACCTGGCGCAGGTCCGACCGAGTCAGATCCTCATCTCTCAGGATGGTGACCTCTACGCCTTTCCCGGACTGGAGTCATGGCACTGGAGCCGCCGGAGCGACACGAACGTTGCTCTCGAGCAGCCACTGGGGATGCATGGCGAGATCGAACCGGATCTTTATCACACGCGACTTGAGCCAGGAGATCTCATTGTTCTCTGCTCCGGTTCGCTGGCGCGCGTAGTTCACCGGGAACCTCAGGGCGTCTTTCTTCAGGGCGACGCCGCGGGAGCAATCGAGCATCTGCGGGAGCTGACCGAGGCGTACAACGTCGATAATGCCAGTTCCGCAGCCATCGCCGTGACGATTCCACCGGAATCGTCACGTAAACGGCGAGACCTGGACGTGTTGCGCCGAATGTCGGGGCTGGTCGCGTCCTTTCTTCCGGAACAGACAGCCCGGCATTCTGGCCGTCATGACGCGGCACCGAGAACAGGGGTTGCACTTTCCAGTCATTCGGGGCAGACTGGCAACAGTCAGGCAACAGAAGTTGACGGAGAGGTGTTTCGGACTGGTACCATTCCCCCGGTAGTAAGCGGGGAGGTCGAGCCGGATACCCGCCATGTTCGGCGGTCAGGAACAGACCTGAACAACCCCTCATTCGTCGACAACACTGACTATTGGGACCCACACGATCACGAGACCCTCGCTGACGATGATGTGGGCAGTCATCTGGAGTACGACTCGTACGTCTCCAGCAGAGACCAGCGGCACAACCGGGAAGGGAAACGTACGCTGACCGAGATATTGGCTGGTGCCATACTGGCGCTGTCCGCCGCGGTCGTTGGGGTGTGGCAGCTGGCGGTCAATCGGGACAGGCCGGTCGACAGTCCACGAGAGGACGAGAGCACATTCGGTCTGCCTCGCCTGCAGCGCTACGATAACTCGATTCAGGGTCCGGATTTTTCCGGCGTACGACGGCGACTTCCACGCGCCCCGATTAACCGGTACACCGGGTTTGTCAGCATCGGTCTTGTCTTCGCGTTGGCAATCGGGTTGATCTATTCAGTGACAACCAGTCGTGAGCGGGAACGGACCGAGGAGTTCGAAGCCCTGCTCGGTCAGTCCGTCGCCGCGCGCCAGAACGCGATGCAGGCGAACGACCCGACCGTCGCGCAGTCGTTTCTTCAGGCCTCCGAGTCCCGACTCCAGCAGGCTGCCGCGCTCGGTGTCGACGAAGAGCGACTGATGGCAGAGCAGGCGGCGATCGCGGACACGCGTGACGCGTCGCTCGGGATCGAACGCCTCGGAAACGTGCAGGTCCTCGGTGGTGTGCCTCCCGCGCCTGACGGCGTGAACCCGAATCTCTTTTTCGGCAACGGCCAGCTCTACATCTTCACTGATGCGCTCTATCAGCTCGATCCGGAGCAGTCACGCCTCGTCAGGCTGATCGGCGAAGGGGATGATGTTGGCGGATATACCGTCGGTGAGTTGCAGGGCGCTGCATGGGGACACGGGACGCCGATGGTGATGGACGGGTTGAACGTCTATTTCTATGAGCCGACGTCCGCCTCCTGGGACCGGCACGAGCTCGGAAACTTCGGCGATTCGTACTCCGGTGTGCAGGCGATCAGTGGGTACATCGGGAATCTCTACATTCTCAGCCCCGAGACCGGCCAGATCATTCGCTACAACAGCGAGCAGTTCGACGCGCTTCCTGAAGACTGGTCTGGTGGCTCAGGGGCGGAAGAGCTTTCCCTCGGCGTTGACATGATGATCGATGGGCGCATCTACGTGATGACTGAGGATGGACAGATACTTGACTTCTATCGCGGAGCGCTGGATGACACCGCCACGGTCAACGCGACGCCTGAAGTCGATGGCGCCGTATCCATGTCGTTTCAGTCCGACCGGAGCTACGTCTACATCGCGGATTCGCACGACCGCATTCTCCGGGTCACCACAGATGGCGAAGTCGTGCAACAGTTCATGACCGAACACGACGGGCCGCAGATGACAAACGTCCAGAGTCTTGTCGTGGATGATTCCCAGGGCTCGGCCTACGTGCTGACCGATTCCGCGCTCATGCAGGTCCGCTTGCCCGGCCCACCACGCTAGCGCCGGACTTTCCTTCGCCCGGGACTAGTCCACCCCGAGTTCATCGATGGACAAACTGATCTCGTCTCCACTGTCGAGTTCGACGCTCGCCCTCATGTGACGAATCTCGACGGCAACGAGACGTCCCGGACCCTGGTCGGTCCCGACGCGGCTGCCGAGTCGGGGAACACCGTTCGGTGCGCGGGCGTCAGGATCGCGAAGAACGTCGATCCGTTGCTCGACGAGTTGCCTTTTACGACCGGCGTCCAGCGTCGACGGGAACCCCGTTCCGCCGCCGGTCTCCGCCTGCTCCTGCGTTTGGAGCTCCAGTTCGAGGTGGACGTGCACCCCGGTTGCCTGGCTGATTCGCGCACTGAGATCTCCGGCTTCTCCGGTCGGGGCGCCGGAGCAGGAAACGACGAGCGACGCGCCGTCGAGCAATAAACGAAGCCCGGTGATCCGGACTGAGTCATCATCGTGACCAATGGCTCGTTTCACGTCGGGGAGAAGCTCCAGCGACCGTTCGATCAGTCCGGCCACGGTTGCGGTCTCGGCGCTGTCCAGCAAACGAACGATTCGTGCGGACTGGTCCGGTTCAACCGGTGTGATCCACTGATCCGGTGCAACGAAGACCCGAGCGGGTTCCGCTCCGTATCCGAGATCGACGGCGACCCATTGACCGGCCTTGACCCGTTCCGCTCCCGCGCGGATCAGGCGGACGTTTTGCCCACCGATGAGGCGAACCGCGCAGGTTCCGGTGTTGCCACGCGCCGTCACGCCGGCTCCGGCCATTGAACAACCATCGCATTGAGCGCCAGCCTTGGCTGTACGTTGACGCTGAGGTCGTGCAACGCTCGAGCACAGGATTCCAAGCCAG
>SKKR01000298.1 GCA_007123655.1 Thermomicrobiaceae bacterium | reverse complement strand
GGGTTAGCATCGATCGGACACGGGTCTTGCGGGCTGGTGAACCAGCCGATCGTCGCGCAGGGCTCGCTGCATTTACCGCGCAGCACCTCACCCGGAGCCAGAGAACCGAAACAGACTGTTGCCTCGGTACACGGGAAGTTCGGGATTGTGCCGACCATGAACGTACGCGCGAACGTCGCTGATCCCTTGCGGACGGCGATACTCGACCCCGGATCGTGTTCATTGAACAGGATGATGTCCTGAGTAGGCATACCGTTGGCCGGCGGCAGGTGAAGTGTGACGCAGTAGACATCCGAGTTGGAGTAGTTATCTACCGGGAAGCGCACTTCCGCGTCGAAAACCCCACCCTCACACTCGTCGAGCGTACACGGGGAGTTTATGATCTCCCCTGCACTTTCGATACGCACGTTGTTCCCAGTACAGGGAAGGTGGCTGATATCGTGCGCACTGGCAGTCCAGGCACCAAGCTTGAACCCGTCCGCACCGCGCCCGACCAGCGCTGCCGCAGCGGTGCCGAGGGCGGCCGCTTTCAGGAACGTGCGGCGGTCCCAGGTGCGTTTCACCAGGCTGGAATCTACGGGCTTCTCGACCGCAGGTTGCTCGGGCTCGGTCGCCTGTTCTTCAGAATCGTCCGAGTCCATGTCGCGAGCGCCGAAATCATCGGTACACATCTGGTGCTCTCCTTCAATACGGCTAATAGTCCGTAACCCGATGGACATTCGGCTCACCCGTCAGCGCTACGGTTCAGAGTCCTGGTGACTCATGAATTACAGGCACGCGGATTGCGATCGAATTGCAGCGCGCTGCGTTTTGCCTCTACAATGGAATGAGTGAACCTGCCCATCTGCGGGTTCATGTCCCGGCGACTCCGTTAACTTTCCAGGTGAGCGGAGTCGCACCGTTCCCTATGTCTTCCACACGGTCATGTTGACGATAGCTCCCCCTCCCTTCGGTGCACGACCAGCAAGAAAACCGGCCAAGTCTGGAACGACTCAGCCGGTTTCGCCATTTGCTCCGCTCACTGTCTTGGCGACCACGTGCCCTGCGGCTTAACAGTGAGCCTCAATGCATCTGAGGTGCTACGATTATGCGCAACTCTTGTGCAATTGTCAAGTAGATGCTCGCGATTGCAATAGCACAAGCGACTGAAGGTGACCACATGTCACATTCTAACGTACGTTCGCAGGATGCTGTTTAATTTGCTCATTGTACGCAGCGCGGCCGCGTTGCCAGGCCGATCGGACCGCAGCTCAGGGTCACTCAACGAGCGCGGCGAGCGCACTCAGATCCGGCAGTTCCAGATCAGGGCGCGCATCTGCTGCCGGAGCGGCGCCGAAACCCGGGCGGGCCGATCCGCGATTGATCCAGACCGAGGCGAGATCGAGCTTCTTCGCTGGCTCGTGGTCGTGGTAAAGGCTCTGGGCGACGTGCACCAGCCTGGCTTTCTCGCCGCCGATTGCGTCGATCAATGTCTCGAACGGCCGGAGATCCGGCTTGTATACCCGTGCCTGCTCGGCGGTAACGATGATGTCGAACGTCACGCCGAGTTTGTGGTTCGATGCGGCAAACAGCGCGTCATCGCAGTTGGTCACGACCGCAAGTCTGAACTGTTCATTGAGGACGGAGAGCGCGGCGGACGAATCTTCAAACGCAGGCCAGTCAGGCACGGAGCCGGCAAACGCCGCGAGGTCCTCGGTTGACGGGCGGATGCCCAGTTCCTCGAAGATCGCTTCCAGCACCTGACTCAGCACGTCCGGGTAGTTCAGATAGGGCGGCTGCTGGGCAACCGTCTCGTACCTCGCGAAAGCCTGCAGGATCTGCTGGTTCGTCCATTCAAGATCGTACTGACGCAGGATCGGGCACATCGCCTGGATGATCCCGCTCTCCCAGTCGATCAGGGTTCCGTAGACATCGAAGCTCATGAAGTCGAACCGGTGCAGGTCAAGCGTCATCGCGTTTCAGTCTCCGTACGCCTTATCACGGGGAAGGACACGTTTGATGACAATGGCATCTCTGTTCTGGTCGAAAGAGAAGCGAACTCTGATATCTCCAACGCGGAGACGAAACTCGTCGCCAGCGCCTCTTATTCTGGCGACATCTCCGTAGCCCGAGTCCGCGAATCGCCGGATCGCGGCATAGACGCGCTGGGCAGTTTCCTGGTCAAGCCTGCGCAGGTCCCGCTCCGAGGGCCTCGACCATTCAACCTCGTACATAAAAATCAGAGGCCAAGCGTACGCCGGATTTCGTCGTCGGAAACAATCTCGCCACGAGCTATCGCGTCGTCGGCTTCGCGAACCGCTGCTTCTTCCTCGAGGGTGATACGCTCCTGCTCTTCCGGGGCACTCTCCAGAGCGTAGCGCACTGGATCTTCAGAGATCGACTGTAGACGACCTAATAGCTTCTCGGCAGCCTTGAGATCATGCTCTGACAACTCATCAATCAGCGTGTGCAGGCGTTGTCGCGTATCCATTATCCACTCCTCTCGGCGGGTCCATGCCTAGACAGACACCGGTTCCAGCGCCCGGGTCGCATCCCACTCCGCGAGATCGCCGGCGAAATGTGTCCCCTGGTCGAGCGCCTGCCGGGCGAGGTCGTCCATGTCGAGCGTCAACTCGGCCGATTCGGCATCAGCGACACTGGCGTGCGTCGTCGGATGCGCCGGGACGAACACTGTGCAGCAGTCGTCGTCCGGAATGGCGGAGATATGTTCTGTGCCGATCAGGCGGGCCTCGTCCATGATCTCGTTCTTGTCGAAGCCGATGAGCGGGCGCAGGATCGGCAGGGATGTCGCCGAGCCGATCGCCTGAATGTTCTCCAGCGTCTGAGAGGAAACCTGGCCAACGCTTTCGCCGGTAACCAGCGCGTCGGCACCGTGTTCGGCGGCAAGCGCGGTGGCGATCCGGATCATCAGCCGCCGGTAGAGCACCACCCGTAGCTCGGGCTCGCACGCGATGGCGATCTGTTGCTGCGCTTCGCCGATGGGAACGGTTACAAGTCGCAGGTCAGGCTGATGTCTGCCGATGTGCTGGGCAAGTTCAACAACCTTTTCGATCGACGCCGACCGCACGAATGGGTGTGCGTGGCAGTGGACCATCGTGACGTGGCAGCCGCGTTTCATCATCCGGTAGGCCGCGACGGGCGAATCGAACCCACCGGACATCAGCACCACGACTCGCCCGCTGACGCCGGCCGGAAGTCCCCCCGGTCCGGGGGTCGCGTCGCTGCTGACATACGCGGTCTCGTGCAGCACTTCCACGCGATAGGTCTGGTCCGGCTCGGTGAGGTTCACCGGCGCATCCGACTTTCGCTGGATGTAGGCGCCAAGCTCGCGTTCGATCTCCGGCGACGTCTTCCGGAACGTCTTGTCCGCGCGCCGGGAACGTACCCGGAAGCTGCCGGTCGGCGGACCTTCGATCTTGAAAAGTTGATGCAGAGCCGACTTGATGGAACGCATGCTCGGGCGGCACTCCAGTGCCAGCGAGAAGTTGGCCACGCCGAAGACGTGCTGGAGGCGGGTCTTTGCTTCC
>SKKR01000547.1 GCA_007123655.1 Thermomicrobiaceae bacterium | reverse complement strand
CGTCCGACCATGACCAGCCAGTGAACTCCGGCCGGAACGGCAGGTGCTCGCCGTGCTGAATCAACGGGATCCGGGCGATATCGTCCGCCAGGATCTGTTGCAACCGCTTGTAGTGGCGGCCCCGTTCTTCCAGATCGATTGACCCTCGGCCAAGCCGGAACGCCTCATCGACCTCGTAGTTGACATAACGTGATGTGTTCCGCGGCCCGTCCGACGCCAGAAAACTGGCCATGAGCTGCGGATCGGGGCCGATGTCGCCGCTTTCGATGACCAACTCGAAGTCTCCAGCATCCTGCACGCGTTCTTTCCACGTTACCGCATCGAGCGATTCCGTCGTGACCTCGATCCCGGCGGCCGCAAGCTGCTCGGCAATCTCGTTCGCTGCCACATCATAGTGGGCAAAGACCGTTCGGTTGGAGAGCCGGCACCGCAAGCGGATTCCATGCTCGTCCGGAACCAGTCCTGCCGCGTCCAGGAGCTGAGCCGCAGTTGCCGGGTCATGTTCCGGCGCCCGGGCATCTGGATTGAACGCCGACGTGATGCGTTCGTGATAGTAGTGCACTGGCGCCGACGCGAGCGGGCACATCCTGGGCGCAATGACCGAGCGGTCGATAAGCCGTCCTATGGCCTCG
This sequence comes from Thermomicrobiaceae bacterium, assembly GCA_007123655.1. GTDB lineage: Bacteria > Chloroflexota > Chloroflexia > Thermomicrobiales > Thermomicrobiaceae > SLMJ01. The sequence continues at coordinate 2,912 of SKKR01000547.1, read as the reverse complement.
CGAACCCGACGATCATTCCAGGGCGCCTTCTGGTGATTGAAGGCAAGAAAGGCGATCGCGTTGCCCGGGTGAAACATCATGTCCACGCCCGGTTTGGCTTTCCACTCCTGGATCCGCTGGCAGGGAACATCCCGCACCGCGAAGTGCACCGCTCCTGATTCAAGCGCCGCAAACGTCTCGTCACGGTCCGGGATAATCCGATAGGTGATGCGATCCAGGAACGGTCCATCCCGAAAGTAGTCATCACTGGCGACGAGTTCGATGCGATCGCCCGGGATCCACTTCTCGAAGCGGAACGGCCCACTGCCGATGGGGTGAAGATTGTGGTGGTTACCCTCCCAGTTCGTTCCCTCATAGAGGTGCTTTGGCAGGATATGGCTGAATACGAACGCACCGAGTTGAGCCAGAAACGCGGCATTGGGAGCCTGCAACCGGCAATCGACCGTATGATCGTCGATCGCCGAGATCTCCTGAATGTCCTGCAGCCAGGACAGTCCGTGGTAGCCGTGTTCCAGCACCTCGCGGAATGTGTACACCACGTCGTGTGCCGTGACCGGCACGCCGTCGTGCCACGTTGCCTTCCGGTTGAGGTGGAAGACGTAGCGGCCGCCGCCATCGAGAACGTCCCAGCGATCAGCCAGGTCCGGATAGATAACACCGTCGTCGAACACGTCCAGCACCACGAGCCTGCTGAAAATGTTGTTCGCGGCGAAATAGCCGCCGGCGCCGGTGTAGTTCCGGAACACCTCGTTGAATTCAACGGCATCGAACGGAAGCGCGACCACGAGGTGGCCACCACGTGTCTCAGGCATCGAACGCTCCTTGAACACAGACCGGAGGGCCGGGAAACAACGAGCGTTCCCGTGAAGTGCCGGTCACGACGGGATATGATCAGCTTGTAGCACAGAATGGCGGCCGTCGAAACCCCGCGCCACCTGAGAGGCAGCAATGGAGACCACCGGTATCCACCACGCGACGATCATCAGTAGCGACGCCCAGCGTACCGTCGACTTCTACACCCGGACGCTTGGCATGCGGCTGGTCAAGCAAACTGTCAACTTCAATCAGCCGGACACCCATCACCTCTATTTCGGCGATTCCGAGGCAACCCCGGGAACCCTGCTCTCGTGCTTCGTTTGGCCAGATTCCCGTCGCGGTAACGAAGGAATCGGCGGGACGCACCACGTGGCGCTTACCACCAGAGACCGGGATACCCAGCTCCGGTGGAAGCGATGGCTCACCGACAACGGCGTGCGCGTCTGGGGACCGTACGACCGCGTCTACTTCACCAGTATCTACTTCAACGATCCGGACGGCCTGATCCTGGAAATCGCGACACGTGGACCGGGCTTCACCCTCGACGAATCCCCGGATGCCCTGGGCAGCGAACTGAAGTATCCCCCATACGAGGCCATGGCCGGAGGACGGGACGAGGAAGCGATCGAACTGGAGACCTGGGCCGATCCGGTTCCGGCGATCGATCCCGAGATGGCTTTGCAGCAGATTCATCACGTTACCGCGATCGGAACCAGCGCGGAGAAGACCGAACGGTTCTTCCGGGACGTGGTCGGACTCCGCACCGTGAAGCGAACGGTGAACTTCGATAATCCGAGCGCCCCGCATCTGTACTTCGGGCGTGAATCCGGCGAGCCGGGTACCATCGTGACTTACTTCGCCTATCAGCACGGCGAGTTCCGTCCCTTCCGAATGGGAACCGGTGTCACGCATCACCTGGCGTTGAGAGTGGATGACCAGGAGGAACTCGTCCGCTGGAAGAAGCATCTCGAGCAACATGGGGTCGAGTCATCCGAGATCCGGGACCGGAAATACTACAAAGGGATCTATCTTCACGATCCGGACGGACAGATTCTCGAGCTGGCAACAGAGGGGCCCGGTTTTCTGGTCGACGAAGACCAGGAAGCGCTCGGTACCGCGCTTCAGCTTCCCGATTACCTTGAGGATCGTCGGGATGAGATCGAATCAGCGCTCGGTTCGCTCAGCATTCCAGGGGACTGACGTGGACCGGGCTGTAGCGCTCCCCGGTGTGAGACACGAACAGAGCGGGCCGGCTCAGAGAACCGGCCCGTCACAGCGGTGATTCGTGGCACGACCCGTGTCGTGAGTGCTCGGGTTAGCTCGGGTCGTCGATTTCAACTGGCTCGTTGTGATCGTAGATCACCATCTCCCACGTCGACTCAGTCTCGTCCGTGGGATCTTCGGCCAGGATCTTCAGCACATCGTACGTTTCGCGGTCGATCCAGACGTTGAAGTCAACGTTGTCGTTCGTCGGGAAGACCCCCGCCGTCGCGCGGTTGATCATGTCCCCATCGATCATGCCGTAGATCCGGTAGGCGGCACGACCATCGACATCGTCATCCTCGTCGAGAAGTTCGGCGTTTTCCACCGAACGAATCAGTGCCGGGATCCCGTCATCTGCGTCAAACATGATCGCCGGGTTGAACTGGAAGTCATCCGGAGCCGTGTGGATACTACCCGCAACCGGGTCCTTGATGTAGACCTCACCATTGTAGGCCACCACTGTTACCGGAACGTCCGCGATGGCGGTGTCGACATTGATGTCGATCTCAGCCCGGTCAGGACGCTCGATCTGCCCAGAGGCGTCGCTCAGGCTGATCTCGCCGATCTCGTCAACTTCGATATAGCCAGTTCCATCAAGTTCGAACTGGGCGGTTTCAAGCTCCGCAAACCGATCCGCGGCGCGATCGAGGATTTCGCTGGCATCGTCAGTGGCAGCCGCGTCGCCGGAATCGTCCGTAGCAACATCGTCATCGGTTGCGACCGCGTCATCCGCAGCGTCGGTGGTGGTGTCGTCCGCGTCATCGGTGGCCGGGGTGGCGTCGTCGGCAACGTCCACATCATCCGTCGCGGCATCATCGACGGCCGCGTCATCT
>SKKR01000465.1 GCA_007123655.1 Thermomicrobiaceae bacterium | reverse complement strand
TGGCTCGCACGTGCGCCCGGTACGCCTTGTAGAACTGCACCAGCCGGGGAAGATCCGGGTCCTCCATGCGCTCGGTCAACTTCTCGATGAAATGGTTTGCCAGGTCGGGACGTCGCTGAAAGTCGAGATCCATCGCCAGGAACGCGACGTCCATGGCAATGTCCCCGCACCGGATGCGCGGGTTGAACTCCACACCGTCGATGATCTGGAGTTGCTCCGGCCGGGGTCCCTCGATGATCACATGCTTGAGGTGGAGATCGCCGTGACCGTCGCGGATCTTGCCGGTATCGACGCGCTTCTGGAACAGGTCCGCCTCGCCGTGAAGGAAGGCCTTGGACGCATGGTCGATGTGCTCGAGCTGCGTCGGTGCGATGAACTTGTTGAGGTACGGCCTGGACTGATCGACGTTCTCCTGGATGTTGAACTCGACCGCCTCGGCCGTTCCCCACTCGTTGACGCCTTCGCCCGTATCCGCTTTGGGATAGAAGGCGACCAGCCGTTCAACGACCCGGTTCAGCACGTATTCGTCGGCCTCGCCGCGCTGTACCATATCGGCAAGGACGCCCTGGTCCGGAAGCCGGCGCATCTTGACCGCGTACTCCTTTACCGGACCATCTCCTTCGATCTGGTAGCGGCCATTGATCTCCGTCACAGGGACGACGCCGTAGTAGACGTCGTGGGTAAGCCGTGAATTGAGCCGGACTTCTTCTTCCGCGTAGAACTTTCGTTTCTCGAGCGTTGAAAAGTCGAGAAACCCGAAATCGACCGGTCGCTTGATCTTGTAGACGACATCCCCGACGAGGAAGACAATCGAGATATGGGTCTCCTCGATCGCGACCTCATCGACCTTTTCCGGAAACGCACCCGGGCGGCTCAGGTCTGCATAAATCCTGGACACGTGTTCTCTGGTCTGCTGTTCGGAATCAACCATTGAAAACCCCCATCTGAAATCAGAAGCAGGAACCTGCCGAGACGCTCCCGCATCCAATAACCCTACGCAGAACGGAGCAACCTGACAAGACAGGGGTTAGTCTCTCGACTTTTTCCGGGATCGATGAACCGACGCTGCGGCCCTAGCAACTGTTCTTGAGCCAGAGTGTGATCGATCCGGTGTAGGCGTCCGCAGGTGCCCACTCCGGTATCAGTTGCAGGTTGAGCTGCGCAGAATAGCCCGGTGCAATCGGAGTCGTGAAGCACACTGGTTGACCAGCAGCGAATTCCCTGTAAGCGTTGTCGTTCAGTGACGCTCCGAACGTCGCTAGCTCCGCAGCCGTTGATTCCCCGGTCATGCCAGTGAACTGGAGAGCCAGGTACCCGTGCGTGTTTCCGAGGTTTCGAACAATCGCTTCAGACGGTTCACCCGTTGAAGGGACCCCGGGCTCAACCTGGCCGAAGTCGATTCGATCGAAGTCAAGGACGAGGAAACGTGTCTCCAGTACTTCGAACCAGGAGGTGACAGTGATCTCCTGATCCTCGGCGTCTCGAAGCACGAACTCAACGACGTAGTTGCCGCCGGGATCATCTGGAGTGATTCGGTCCGCTGCAGTGAAGAGTGCAACGGACGGCCAGCAACCGATCAAGGACTCAGCGGTCTCGTCTGAGATCTGGCCCATTTCCCGGGCGATCAACGCGCCATTCTCGCCAAGATCCCAGCACGTTGCCGTATGAACATGCAGTTCCCGGTGAAGGGATCCATCGGGTGACCACACCCGTACACCTGCATAGGTGATGGTCGATTGAATCTTCGCAAGATCGATTGCCATCCAGTACTGAAGTGAGCGATCGTGCTCGATGTTTACGTTGGGGAACGACCGGTTCGACAAGCCGTCCTGGCCTCGATGCTGGAACCCTTCCTGGGAAGGGTCCATATCGGCGAAGACCCAGCCGGCAAGCATCTCGGCGGCGTCTTCCAACTGCGGATCTTCGAGCGCTTCCTTATCTTCGTCCGTTACCGCATCGTCAGCCCCAGGTTCCCCCACGTCGTCGGTTTCTGATTCCTCTTCCTCCTTCTCTTCCTTCCGGTCATCATCAGTCTCGTCGCGACTTCCTTCGACGCCGTCTCCATGCTCGATGCCCGAAGTCTGCGGCTGGTCGTCGCGGCGTTCTTCCGGGGCCAGCTGTGGAGTTGGTGTCGGCGTTGGCACCGCCGGCGTCTCAGCTGTCGCGGTCGGGCTAGGCGTTGACTCGTCCACTGATTCTGGAGACTGGGTCTGTTCGGTCTCCGGCGTAGCAGTCAATTCTGGTGTGGAGGTTGGCTCGGCTGTCGGCTCGTCGGCTCCGGCCTCATCCTGCTGGTCGTCCTCCGGCTCCGCCCGATCCACAACGAAGAACTGCGTGTCACCCGTCCGGGTCCGCCCACCGGTGTCAGTCAGACTGGCGCGCACCGCATAGGGCCCGCGCATGGTGTCATCTCCGACATGATCGACCGCCGCGAAGACTGCCAGGGTTCTGTGACATTGCTGGAGATGATCCGAATGGGCCTGACTTGCCTGGCCGGTCGCCACCGCGGCCGAGATCGCGGAGACATCGGGTGACCCGGTGGAGAGGCTGCCACAATCCCGCCGTTCACCCGGAATCACGCGCAGCACGGCGCCGGCGGAGTCCAGCACCTCGAACTGGGCCCCGTTCGCTGTCTCGAACAACTGCGGCTCGGTTGTCGCAATCCAGTACTGGATCTGACGCGCCTGAGGGTGATCGTCCAGCAACGGCTCAACGTGGACACCGGGCTCGCCGGGCCGATCGTCGTGTCGTCCGGCGTCTCCCTCTGGCGTGAAATGAACTCCACCAGCCTCCGGACGCATATCCGGAAGCGCCCACGCCTCCGTTACCGGCGCCACGGTGTCAAGAACCGTGTACCGTCCCTGTTCCGAGTCCACCCGCTCGTCATACCCGATCACGCGCGCGACAACCGTGTAGGTCCCCGCCGGATACTGTTCCCGGACGAGATCGATGGCGGAGAAAAGGGCGACATCACCGTTGCAGTGCTGTAACTCGACTACTCGGTCGTAGCTGAGCTGGTTCGTTCCGGCTGTTGCCTGCGATGCGGTGACGTCGGGCGAGAACACGTTCAGATCCCCGCAGGATCGGCGTTCACCCGGAATCGCGCGAACGAGGACTCCATGCGGATCCAGCACCTGGAACTCGGCGCCGGCCAGACTGTCGTGACCGTTCGGCGCGGTGGCTGCGACCCAGTACTCCACCTGGCGCGGCTGCGGGTAGTCCCCGCGAAGCGGCTCCATGAACGCGCCGTACTCGTGGGGCAGATCGTCATAGCGGTCCGGCTGGCCGTACGGGCTGTATTGCATGCCGGCGAGCCGCGGCCTCATGTCCGGCAATGCCCATACGTCCTTGACGTTCGGGCCCTTGAGCTCGGGCTCCGGCACGGGCTCCGGCGTCGGCACTTCTCCCTGTGCCGGATCGGGCGATCCCTCGTCCGTATCCTCGCTCCCGGACGAACCCCCGTCATCGCCGGTCTCCCCCGGATTCTCGCTGGCGGGTTCCGGCGGCGCTGTTGGTTCGGGCTGGGACTCCTCGGGCTGTTGCTCG
>SKKR01000262.1 GCA_007123655.1 Thermomicrobiaceae bacterium | reverse complement strand
GTCGCGATGACCGCGCGTGTCAGTCTTGGTTTTCCGTTCGAGTGAACAGCATCAGGCACGTCTGGGTCTATTGAACGGGCAAGTTGCCGATCCAAACCGCGCCGGCGATGAGCATCAGGAAGCCGAGCACAATCAGGCCTGCGCGGATCCGCTCTGACCGGAACTTGCTCGCTATGCCGGCGAAAAAGAGGACCGACGCGAACACGACGGTGGCGAGCACGTAATCATCGCTCGTCTGGTTCGCCTCCTTCGCCTGCTGGAACTTTGCCGTGGCTTCTTCCTGCAGGCGCTGGCTATCCTCGACGAGCCTGTCCATGTACGCATCACTTACCAGCGGGTGCGCCGATTCCGCCTCGTCCGGTTCAGATATGTCCGGGACCCATTCGTCGAGATGCTGCAGGAGTTCGGGACGCATCAAAGATGTCTCGTAGAAGTCCAGGCGCTCGTCATCTCCCGCGCGTTCGGCTTCGAACCAGAGCGTGACCAGTTCGATATCGATGCTTTGAAGTTGCATCGCCAGGTTGAACTCGCGGTTCGATTCGCTGCGGTCGGTCGCCGCCTCGGCGAACGACGTCGCCTGAACACCGTTCCACCGTGACGACTGGTAGGCGCACCAGGCGGTGGCGACCGTGGCGATTGACAGGAGAATTGCGGCCGCGATCTCTGTATGGCGAAACGCCCACTGGATCCAGTTGCGCCGTTCGCTGGAACGCTCCGGCGTATCCGACCGGGGGTGTGAGGGCGGATCGGACTGGTCCGATGCTGATGACTGGATGGAGTCCGAATCGTCAACCGGGTACTGTTCCACCTGGCATCACCTGCCTTCACGCGAGTCAAACCGAAAGCCTTTGGACCGTGCTGGTGGCCCATGGTAACGCAAGTACTCGAGTGGAGTCCCGGCTGCGGTCTTCGCTCAGGTCCCGAGAACGGGTCTAGTGACCCTTTTCCAGTGCTGCCGTGAGCAGGACGTCTGCTGCCGACCGGGCGTGTTCCGCGGCGTCTTCGTCCCCGGCCATCGCGAAGGCGATGTACACACCCTCGTGCAGAAGCGCCAGTTGGCTGCCGAGCGTTTCCGGATCACTCACACCTGCCTCGCGCGCCAGCCTGGTGAAGTATTCTCTGGTCCAGACTTTCTGACCCCGGGCCACTTCGAACGCCGGGTGGTCTACTTCGCTGAACTCGGCGTAGGCGTTGATGAAGCTGCAGCCACGGGTCCGGACCTCGTCCCGCATGATCTCGAACATCGCCAGGATTCGTTCTCTCGGCGTTGAACCGGGACGTTCGACCTGCTCAGAAATCAGGGAGTGCCACTGCTGATCTCCGCGCTGGAGATAGGTCCGGATAAGCTCGTCCTTGGACCCGAAGCGGTCGTAGATCGTTTTCTTGGTGACGTTGGCCTCGCGGGCAATCATGTCTACGCCGACGGCGCGGATGCCGTGCTCGTAGAAGAGTCTCGACGCGGTGTCCAGGATCCGCTTCCCGGCAGGCGTCAGATCTCGTTCGGTAGTCGTAGCGGTCGAACTCATCAAATCTCCTCCCGACATTTCACAGTATACCAACCTGTGTGGTTATAATGACAGAAACATACCGGTCGGTATACTTCGGCGTTGAACAGGAGGCTCTCATGCAGTTGACGATCGGTCGCCGCTGGATTCTCGAGATCAGGATCAACGTTGCGCTTCGGGAACGGGTTACCGGAGCGTGCAAATCGGTTCGATCAGCCGTAACGAACCGTACCCGTCAGCAGGACGCGGCACTTCGCTGGGAACGCGACAGGTTCCGGGGTACCATGCTGAGTTCCTGGGATCGGATGATCCCACCGCGCAACTGATCGGGAGAGGGCTGCTGTGCACCGTCCCGTATTCGTGTCCGGCGCGAATGCGGGTCAGGACAGCGCGTATCCCACGTTTTCGTCCAGGATCAGTCGGAGCGGAACCGTTTCACAGTGACATTGGCGGCTCTCGGTCGACGCATCCGTTCTGAGACCGTCCTGGCACTGTGATCTACGATCGCAGCGTCGAGACACCACGTGTTTCGGATCGGATGAGTTCCAGCTGTTTCACATCGGTGCCGTGCCCCGGTTCAATCTGATGAGGAACACCGGCCTGGCACACCGAGGGAAACGGACATGTCGCTACGAGAGGTCAGAGCGACCGGGTTTGAAGCAATGATGCTGGCGACTGCGTTGCTGCAGCGCGCTCGCCTTGCGGATCCCCGTGCGGGACTCTGGGAAGCCGCAGATGTCCAGTGGTGGTGGCGGAGCCCGCGGCTCTCGGACGACATCGAGAAGCTCTTCTGGGTCGACCATCAGGGGCCGGTCGCCGGCGTCCTGCTGACGAGCTGGGCAGATGACACCTGGCAGTGCGATCCAGTCACCGTTCCAGGCGCGTCGAGGCCTGAACCCGCCGACCTGTGGAGTCGGGCAATGGAGCATGCCGGGAAGCATTCCGTGAACGGGTTCGAGGTTCCAGTGAGAGACGACGACCAGACCTTCCGCGAACTCGCCCGGCGATCCGGGCTTACCGCCGGCGACCAGGACAGCACCGCCTGGATGGATGCTGCTGATCGCCCGCTCGCTCAGGTTTCCGCCGAAGGCGACGAGCTCATCGATCGCACGCAGCGGAAGGATGCCCCGCATCCCATGCGGCATCGAAACGGCGAGAACGTGTCGAAGCGCCTGGAACAGTGTTCGCTTTACGATCCAGCACTCGACCTCGCTGTCGAGACCGTCGATGGACGGGTCGCTGGCTACTCGCTGTACTGGTTCGATCCGAACACGAAAGTCGGGCTTGTGGAGCCGGTCAGGGTCGAGGATGAGTTCCAGCGGCAAGGTCTCGCACGAGTGATGCTCTCCGCCGGAATCAATCGCCTCGTCGCGCGAGGCGCCCAGCGGGTGAAAGTGTCGTACGAGACAGACGCGGCCGCTGCCCTGTACGAAGGTGTCGGGTTCCGACGGGAATCCACAGCAACCTGGTTTCGGGCATCGTCTGAGTAGCAGGAGGGTGCGAGGCGGTCGCCAGACCCCGTGTGGTGTGCGAAGAAACTCAGAGTAATCTCAATGGAACGCGTCGGATCGGGGCAGGGGCGTTTGTGGTGCAGGTGAACGGTGGCTCGTGTGGGCGGCGACGCGACGAGAGGAGATGATCGAGATGCCGCGGTACCTGATTGCGTTCAATGACGGCGCGATGACCTTCCCCAGAGAGGAACTCGCCGACGTGGCGAGGGACGTCACAGTGGTGCGCCGGGAGGCCAGGGAGGCGGGAGTGTGGGTCTTCAGTGCCGGGCTGGGGCATCACGAGGTGGTGAGCGTGGTGGACACCGACGGTACGGTCAGCGACCGCCCCTACCCGAAGGACAAGCAGCACATCGGCGGATTCGCGATCGTCGACGTGCGTTCCCGCGAAGAGGCGCTGGAGTGGGCGGCCAAAATTGCCGCGGCCTGCCGGTGTGCTCAGGAAGTCTTCGAACTCCTGCCACCCTCGAGTGAGGAACTGGAAGAAACGTGATGCGCGAGCGGCACGAGTTCAACAGTTGCTGTGCGGCAAACGTCAT
>SKKR01000296.1 GCA_007123655.1 Thermomicrobiaceae bacterium | reverse complement strand
GTCCCGAAGACATGCAGTCCCTGACGGGCGAACAGTCGTCCGCCAAATTCGAGTCGAGAGGGATTATCATGATTACCGCTGATGATGATCATCGGAATCTGGAAATCAAGCGCAATCCGGGTGAGAACATCATTGAGCAGTTCAACGGCCTCAACCGGTGGCCAGGCGCGATCGTAGATATCGCCGGAGATGACGATTACATCCGGCTTCTGGTCGGCAACGAGGTCGATGAATTGCTCGAGTAGATGAGCCTGGTCGTCAGTCAGATGGACCCCGTGAAACAACCGGCCGAGATGCCAGTCGGCGGTGTGGAGTATCCGCAATCGTTACGTCCCTTTCGAATCACGTCGATCAGAGGGTGGCCAGAAACGCACTGTTGCAGGCTGTATCGCTCTGCGATGCATGGCGGGCCCAATACTACCGTATCCACCAGCACATACTTCTGTAACTGCTAACGATCGGCGCGGTTTGACAACCGCACTGGCCGAGTTTGTCGAATCCCGCTACCATCTCCCGAAGCGATTGGGACTATCGAGACAGGGAGCACGCGTGTGGGCGATCAACAGGCTTTCGACTATCTGGTAATCGGCGGGGGTTCGTCCGGCGCGATCGTGGCCGCCCGGCTTGCGGAGGATCCTGACGTCAGTGTCTGCCTGGTCGAGGCCGGACCGAACGATGAGGGCAAGCCGGAAATACTGGAGCTCCAGCGCTGGCCCGGTCTTCTCCACACTGAGTACGACTACGGTTACCGGATCGAACCTCAGGTACGGGGAAACAGTGACATCGTCCAGAGCCGGGGACGAATGCTCGGCGGTAGCGGTTCCCACAACATCTGCCAGGCGTGGCGAGCTCCCGATCACGACATGCGCGACTGGGAAGCGATGGGGGCGACAGGCTGGGGGCCGGACAGCACCCGCACATACTTCGATCGGGTGCTGGAGACCACCGGGCTGGAATATACGTTGCCCGATAACGATGCTGCACTCGCCTACATCGAGGCGGGCAAGCAGCTCGGATACCCCGAGCGAAAGATGGGTGCGAATGCCGAAGAGGAAGGTGTCGGCTGGGTCGCGCTCAACTCAAAAGAGGGAATGCGGCAGTCAAGCTCCGTCGCCTATCTGCATCCGCTTTCAAAAGCGCCTTCTAATCTTGCCGTTCTGACGAATACACCTGCCTACCGCCTGACATTCGATGATGAAGGTAGTGCCAGCGGTGTGGAGACCGCGAAGGGCACGTTCTACGCGACCCGGGAAGTGATTGTCTCCGCCGGCGCGTTCGACACGCCGAAGCTGCTAATGCTCTCCGGGATCGGCCCGGCCGACCACCTTCGGGATCTTGGGATAGAAGTTCGAGCCGATCTGCCCGTTGGCAAGCACCTGCTCGATCATCCTGAAGCCGGGATTGTCTTCGAAACGAAACGTCCGATCCACCAGCCAAACACGGTCTTCTGTGACGCGGTTCTGCTCTCAAAGGTGGAGGGTTCCGGTAGTGACTGGCCGGAACTCATGATGTGGTTCTTCTCCGGCGATTTCGAATCGTTCACCACCGGATCGCGAACGGGAGAGAAGATCACGCCCGAGGGGATCACGGCGTTCACCATCGCTGCCGACATTCTGCATTCAAAAGCCGAGGGAACCGTCACTCTTCGATCGACCGATCCGGCAGATCCGCCCGTGATCGATCCGAAGTACTTTTCGGATCCGGACGGATGGGATGAGTGGATCCTGCTGCAGGGGCTGATACTGGCCAGGCGGATAGCCGAGCAACCCGCACTCTCGGAGCTCATAGCCCGGGAAGTTCAGCCGGGACCGGAGGTGCAGTCTGACGAGGATCTGCTGGAGTATGCCCGGAGCACGGCCTACACCGCGTATCATCCCTCGGGAACCTGCCGGATGGGAGCACCTGATGACCCGGATGTGGTTCTGGATCCCGAGCTGCGGGTCCGCGGAGTCGGCAAGCTCCGTGTGGCGGATGGTTCCGTATTCCCGACACTTCCCGGCTGCAACCCGAACATCACCTGCATGATGGTCGGTGAGAAGGCGGCGGATCTGATTCGAGGGAGTCGCTAGACGAGGCGGGCAATTCTGCTCATGCCATCCGCTGCGCCATATGCTCGGCGATCGCCATGCATGGCAGGTTGGTGTTGGCTCGGGTGACGCTCGGCATGATCGAGCCATCGATGACGCGCAGATTTTCGATACCAAGAACCCGGCAGTCTGGATCGACGACCGTCCGCGGGTCGTCCGGGCTGCCCATCCGGCACGTGCCGACCATGTGCCACGTGTCCCGTACTTCGTTGACCAGCCAGGTATCGAGATCTCGATCGCACCGCAGATCTTCGATCCTTTTGTCGGCCGAGCCGGAAATCGAGTCAGTGAGCATGACATCCGTCGCCACTGAGCGAACAGCCCGGCTCTGCGCAATCTCGAACAGATGTCGGACGCCCTCCCGGAAGCGATCAAAGTCTCGTTCGTCGCATAGCAGATTCTCGTCGATTTCAGTCATGGCGAATGGATCGGTGCTGGTCACGCGCAACTCTCCTCGGGAGTGTGTTTCCCAGAGTGCGAATCCGAGAAGACCCGTCTCCAGACCCGCCGCGTTGTAACCGCCGAGGTTCATGCTGATGAGGCACATGTCGTTTTCGCCAGTGCCGGTCATCCCGGAGGAGTATCGGGTCATACAGTTGTTGTTCCGCTCTGTCCAGTGGGAGCATCGCGCCTGTTCGTTGAGTTGCAAAATAACGACCACCCCTGGGTGGTCGCTGACATTCTTTCCCACCGGCAGGTCAGTGACGACGTCCAGGTCAAGCGCTTCCAAATCACTCGCGGGTCCAATGCCGGACCGGATCAGAATGGGAGGGCTAAAGGTGGAACCTGCCGAGAGAATGACCTCGTTGCCGAAGAACTCGAGCTGCTCGCCGTTTGAAATTGCCCGCATACCAACGGCCCGGTTCCCGTCGAAGATGACCCGGTCTGCGTGGCACTCTCCGATGATTGTCAGATTCTCTCGTCCTCGTGCCGGCTCCAGATAGGCCACGTTCGTCGACATCCTGTCATTCTCGGACCGGTTCAGTGGCATCGTGCTGATGCCGGTTGAATCGGGGGCGTTGAGGTCATCATGCCAGGGATGACCGGCGTCGAGTCCGGCTTCCAGCAGTGCCAGGTCAACGCTGCCCCAGGAACTAACCGGCGGGCGATAGATCGTTACGGGGCCACGGTCGCCGTGGTACGGAGCGTCACCGAAATCGAGGTCCCGTTCCAGGCGATTCATGGCGGGAAGTATCTCTTCGCCAGACCATCCGGCGCAGCCTTCCCCGGCCCACCGGTCGAAATCATCGAGCGGCGCCCGGTGCGCCATCTGGTAGTTGATCGCGGAGCTTCCGCCCGTGCCTCTGCCACGCCCGTAGAACCGTGGCGGCTGATCGGGACGCCGGCGGACTAGAAGTTCCGGCCACGAGTACTGGGGAAACAGTTCGCGGTCGTTGATTCCCCTCGCGTTCAGGCTGCGCATCTCCTCCGGCGCTTCGGCTGCGCGGTAATCGTTTCCAGCTTCGATCAGC
>SKKR01000385.1 GCA_007123655.1 Thermomicrobiaceae bacterium | reverse complement strand
CATGGTCTGGTACACGGAACCGATGGCGCTCGTCGTTCACATGAAGATGACCGGCCAGTTCATTGCGCGGGGACCGGATATCCCGGGGTTCGCCGCCGGTCATCCAGTGCCCTCGTACGACGCGGAACTGCCTCACAAGTCAACGCACCTGATCCTCGAGTTCGACAGCGCCTCACGTCTCTATCTCACCGACATTCGCCACTTCGCGAAAATCTGGCTTCTTCCCCACGATACGCTGGACGAGTATCTGGCGAAACTCAGGCTGGGGCCCGACTTGCTGTCTCCCGCGTTCACGCTGGAGGACTTTCGCGCCAGACTCGGGAAACGGACGGTTGGGCGGATCAAGCCGGTCCTGCTCGATCAGACCGTCGTCGCGGGACTGGGGAATATCTACGTCGATGAAGTGCTCTGGTACGCGCAAATGCATCCAGCCAGGACGTGCCAGTCACTCACCGATGACGAGATTGTCCGGATGTACGAAGGCATTGGCAAGACGATGGAGATCGCGCTCCCGGAGGGCGGGGCAAGGATCAAACACGGCAAAGCGCTGACAGACCTCGGCGCGTTTCCATTCGTCCACGCCCGGGAGGGCTTGCCGTGTCAGCGCTGCGGCGAACCGATTGTCAAGACGCAGGTGAACAACCGGGGGACGTATCTGTGTCCGGCGTGCCAGCCGGCGCCGTAAGTGCGCCTACCTCTTCCGAAACAGATCCCCGCTGAGGTATTTCAAGCCAGTGTCACACGCGACAGTAAGGACCGTCTTTTCCGGCCCGAGGTTCCGCGCCACACCCAGGGCACCCACTACGTTCATCCCGGACGATATGCCCGCGAAGATCCCTTCTTCTCTCGCAAGCCGTTTTGCCATCATCCGTGCATCCGACTCGCTCACCGTACGTACTTCGTCGAAGAGATCATCATCTAGCAGCGGTGGCCGGAACCCTACGCCCACACCTTCTATATGGTGCGCCCCCGGCGTGCCGGTTGTCAGAACCGCCGATTCTGCGGGTTCGAGCACGACAACCTGTGTCCTGGTATCCGCATGACGGAGCGCCCGGGCAACACCCATCACCATGCCACCAGTTCCCACTCCCCCACAAAATGCGTCAATCGATCCTTCCACCTGAGATATTGCTTCCAGGCCGATCTTCTCGTACCCATCAAGCGAATCAGCGTTCTCAAATTGCCTGGTCCAGTGGACCTGGTCCGATCTGTCGAGCTCTCTGACAATATCCCCCATCGCGCGGATCAGGGTTTCGGTGATCCCTTCGCCGTGACTGGGTACGATCGTCACCTCCGCGCCAAACGCAGCCATCGTCGCAAGCTTCTCCTCTGCAAAGGCGTCTGACGAGACAACCTTGAACGGATACCCTTTCACCGCGCAAATCAGGGCGAGAGAGGAGCCGGTGCTGCCACCGGTAAACTCGACAACGCTCATGCCAGGGCGAAGAAGACCACGGCGCTCCGCCCCTTCGATCATCGCCAGGGCCATCCGGTCCTTGTATGAACCAGTGGGATTGAAACCTTCAAGCTTCACCAGAACGCGAGCATGATCTGGATTAGCTAAAGAACGCAACCTGACGATCGGCGTGTTCCCGATTGCCCCGAGAACAGAGGAGGACTCTGCCGTCATCTGAACACCAACCCAGCTCAAATCAAATTGAATCGGATCCGACTGGGAGCATAGCACAGGGAACTGGGTTCATCGGGGACGGCCGATCTAGCCGGCAGAGATGTTCTCGTACACATCCTTCTTCAGGACACAGACGAACGGCAGGTTCCGGTACAGTTCCCGGTAGTCCAGCCCGTAGCCGACGACGAACTCGTTCGGGATCTCGAACCCGATGTATTTGACATCGACCGGCGCCAGGCGGCGTTCAGCCTTGTCGAGCAGTGCACACACTTCCAGCGAGGCCGGATTACGCTCGCGCAACCGCTCCAGCAGGAAATCCATCGTCATCCCCGTGTTAACGATGTCCTCGACCAGCAACACGTGCTGCCCTTCGATGTCCAGATCCAGGTCCTTGTCCACCTGAACGCCTTCATCGACGGCTCGTGACAGTTGCATGTAATCGATCGCCAGCGGGCGGGTGATCGCCCGGGCGAGATCGGCAAGGAAAAACGTGATCCCCTTCAGGACTCCCACCAGCATGATGGATTCGCCGGCATAGTCGTCGGAAATCTGTTCACCGAGTTCCCGAACGCGTTCCTGAATCTCGTACTGGCTCAGCAATACGCGCTCGATCTGGTCTTCCCGGAGCGACGAGATGTCAATCGACCCGTAGCCGAACCGGGAGAGAATCTCGTGGTAGTCCTTGCGGTAGATGAGGACGATGTTGACGTCCGGGTGCCGCTCGCGGAGTCGGCGCATCTTGCGGTTTTTCTGCGTGACGTGCGCCTGCTTCATCGTCGTCAGCTCGACGTAGAGATCCTGATCAGGCAGGTAGAAGTCCGGGGTGAACATCTCGGCAACTCGTCCGTCCGGGTGCCACCGAAGTGGAAAGGAGATCGGCTCGTATTGATAACGAATACGATAGAAATCGAGGAACGCGGCGAACTCCTCCTCGGCGGGGTGAGCGAACCCCTCAGCCGGGGGATTGGGCTCAGGAGAGGGTTGTCGGCTCTCATTGTCTGGTTGACTGGCCACGTTGTCCGGCTAATCTCCCACTGGTCTGCTTCACGAACGGCGAATCGTCAGGTCGTCAGGAGCGGGATCCCGTATCTCGCCCGCGCCTTGGACGTAACGGTGACAATTGGCTGACCGTCACGCTCCTTGTGAGCGATAAACCCGCGCCGGGCCTGTTCGTCGACCCATTCCTGATCGAGCCCGTATCTCTCTACCAGGGACATGAACTCCTCAGTCGGTATCGCATCCTCAACGGTCGCCTCATGGAAGAGATTTCGGCGATTGACCTCATCCTCCGAGTCCGGGGTCAGCATCAGCGATTCGACCGGTTCGCCGCCTTCCTGCAAGGACCGGATAATCTTCGGAATGTCCTTCATCTGTACGTTGCGATAGATGATGTTGTCCGGCAGGACGACGATGTTCGGGCCCAGATCGCAGATCTCGATCGAATCGCAGGTGTTGGCCAGAATCTCGTGATCCATGCCTTTGCGCTTCAGCTCCATGCGCAGCCGGCCGGCAACCTGGTTGGCGCCTTTCTGCATGCAATGTGACGCCGTGCACATCAGGAGCTGTTTGCGAAACCAGTACATACGCGGCGGACCCTCCTGGATTATGCGTCTCGAGGCGTGTTCCCTGCGGCGCTATCCGAAGCGGTACTGCACACCGAACCCGCCGGTTGGATAGGTCCACTCGATATTGTGGAACTCGTTACAGACGATGCGGCAGGTTCCACACTCCACGCAACCTTCATAGGAGAAGATCACGCGGCCGTCCGGCTGCGGGGTATAGCAGGCCGCGGGACAGCAGTTGATACACTGCTGACGCTCGCACTGCAGGCAGACATCGTGGTCGATGATCCTGATATGCGCCCGGTTTGGATCGACGTTGAAGCTCGTGATTGCCAGCTTTCGCTCCAGGCCAGCTCGATCCCGGATGCCAT
>SKKR01000561.1 GCA_007123655.1 Thermomicrobiaceae bacterium | reverse complement strand
GTGGGTGAACCGCGCCGGCCCAGTCTCCGATTGAGACCGTGACCTGCTGCATGAGCACCTGCAACGGAAGGAGTGCGCTCAGCAGCTTCACGACAAGCGTCATGCGCCCGGCGAGCGACGCAACCAGCATCAGCAGCGCGGGTATGCCGAGCGCGTGTCCCAGTAACTGATGAATCTCCCACCGGGATCCGTCGACGAACAAAGCGATCCCGACGATCAGGAACTGCGCCGCGACACCCGCGATGAACAGCGCCGCTAGCCCGCGGAATACGAGCCGGGCGTAGCGTTGTGTCTGCGTCTGAGCCGGAAGCGTCCGAGAATCGTTGCCGGTTTTCGTCGTTTGTTCAGCTGTTGCGACCATCGCTCCTCCATTTCGGTGCCTGCAACCGGGCCTGATTGGTTCACGCAGGTGCGAGATGCCCTGCCTGTTCATCGTAGGAAGGACCGGGGAAGATCAGAAGTGATGCTCATCGTGATTCCGGCGTGACATCTGTCACGAGTGCGTTATCATGGCCGGCGGGCGCCGTCGCCTACTCGCTGGCGTATCGAATCAACTGACACAGGAGCAAACCGAATTCATGAGTGATCGCGCGAAAGCGTTGAAACAGGCAGTCGAACAGCAGATGCGGGACTGGCAGGTGCCGGGTATCGCCGTCGGGATCCTCGATGGCGGTGAGATCCAGTCCCACGGGTTCGGTGTCGCCAGTGTCGAAACCGGCTTCCCGATGCGGCCGGACACGATGCTTCAGATCGGCTCCATCTCCAAGGTCTTTACGGCGCACCTGGCAATGACGCTGGTCGAGGAAGGCAGGCTCGAACTCGACACGCCGGTAATCGAGTACATGCCCGATCTCCAGCTGGGAGACAAGGCCGCTCGCCAGGCCCTGACGATGCGGCATCTGCTGACCCACACATCCGGCCTTTTCGGTGACTGGTTCGAGGATTACGGCGTGGGTGATGATTCGTTGCGTAAGGCGATTGCCAATATTCACACGCTCCGGCAGATTGCTCCGCCCGGTGACGTCTGGAGCTACTGCAACAGCGGCTTCTACATCGCCGGCGCGTTGATCGAGCGGCTCACCGACCAAATGTTCGAGACGGCCATGTGCGAGCGCGTGCTGCAACCGTTGGGAATGACGAAGGCCACCTTCTTCGCGCACGAAGCGATTACCTACCCCACCGCGGTCGGACACAACCTTGAAGACGGCGAACAGAACGTTGCCCGGCGTTACCCGTTGATGCGGAACGCCAACGCGGCCGGTGGGATCATTGCCGACGTCGGGGAGATGCTCCGGTTTGCGAGCGCGCACATGAACCGGGGCGAGATCGACGGCCAACGCGTTCTTCGGCCGGAGTCGGTCGCTGAGATGCAGCGAGAGCAGACCAGAGCGGCGGTCATCTCGGACTACTACGGGCTTGCCTGGGCATTGCGGGACCGCGACGATCACCGGCTGGTTGGCCACGGCGGATCGACCAACGGGTTCCGGGCGCACCTGGTCATGGTGCCGTCGCGGCAGTTCGCGATCGTCATTCTCACCAACGGGAGCCAGGGAGTTGCCGCTTACCGTCGCATCGAGGACTGGGCACTGGAGGAGTATTGCGGGATCAAGAAGCGAAAACCGGAACGTTTCGATCTTCCGGCTGACCTGCTCGAGCGCCTGGCAGGTTCCTACGAGCAGCCGCTGCATCAAATCACCATCTCGGTGCAGGACGGCGGATTGAGGCTGGACGTCGTCGACCGGAACGCACTGGTCGATCAGGTCAAGGCGGTTCCGCAGGAGCCAAAGTACGCCTACCCGATCTCCGAGCGGGACTTCATCATCGACGGTGGCCCGGACGATGGCGGGCATGTCGATTTCGTGCTTGACGAATCTGGTGCGCCGAAGTACTTCCGGTACCATGGCCGGGTGAGCGAGCCGGTGAATTGATTCAAGCTGTCTCTGGTGAGGACCTGCAACACATAATCGTCGTCGCTAGTCCTTTCATTCAGGAGTAACGAACTATCTCGTAATCGTTGGCATCCAGCCAGACCGAGATGTTTCGCTTCGCTCAGGATGACGACAAACGAGAAAGATTCCAAGTCCATTCAGGATGCGAAAGCCAACGGAAGGTGATTCATGAGTAACCAGATCGATGTACTCATCAAGGGTGCGAAGGTCGTGGACGGCACCGGGAACCCGTGGTTCTACGGCGATGTCGCCATCAGCGGAGACAGAATCGCGGACGTTCGCCCGAAGGGGCAGATCGCCGAATCCGGTGCGGCCAGGGTCGTCGACGCGGGCGGCATGGTGGTTTGCCCGGGCTTCATCGACATCCAGAGTCACTCCATCGTTCCACTTATGGTCGACGGACGCTGTCTTTCCAAGATCACGCAGGGCGTTACCACCGAGATCATGGGAGAAGCCTGGACCCCGGCGCCGGTGATCAGCCGGAATGAGGGCGAACTGCCTGACCGCGGCTTCGCCGAGCATCTGGAGCCATGGAAGGAACAGGTACCCGGCTGGACCCGGTTCCGGCACTGGCTGGAGGCAATGGAGGACTTCGGCGTTAGTCCGAACGTGGGGTCCTACCTGGGCGGGGGCACGTTGCGACGGATCGGCAAGGGCATGGACATGGGCCCGGCCAACGCGGACGAGCTGGCCACCATGCGCCGCGCGATGGCAGAGGCGATGGAAGACGGTGCCTTCGGCGTCTCCTTTGCGCTGATCTACCCGCCCGACAGTTTCGCCGACACGAGTGAGATAACCGAGATCTGCAAAGTCATCAGCGGGTGCGGCGGGGTCTACATCACGCACGTCCGGTCCGAGGCCGATCAACTGATCGAAGGGATCCAGGAGGCGATCGACATCGGCAACGCGGCGGACGTCGCGGTGGAGGTCTACCACCTCAAGGCGGCCGGGCAGCGTAACTGGGGCAAGATCCCGGACGTGATCGAGATGATCACCCGGGCGCGCGAGGCCGGACTGGATATCACCGCGGACATGTATCCCTATCCCTACAGTGGAACCGGGCTGATGTCCGTCATGCCTCCCTGGGCCGCCGAGGGCGGCAGATTCTTCGACAATCTGCGTGACCCGGAGACGCGAAAAAAGATCAAAGAGGCCTCTTTGGAACCGTCCGGCGACTGGGAGCCGATGGCGGACCTCTGCACGCCGGAGGGTGTGATCCCGGTCGGTCTGTACCAGGACGAGAACGTCAAGTACCGGGGTATGCCGCTCTCGAAGATCGCCGAGGACAAGGGCGTCGACTGGTTCGATGCTGCGGCTGAGCTGTTGCTCTCCGAGGAGCAGCGGGTGGGGACGATCTACATGACGATCAGCGAAGACAATATCCCGATCCAGTTGCAGCAGTCCTGGAACAAGGTCTCCACCGACGCGGGCGGACTCGATCCGGCCTGGGCGGAAGCGAAAGGCCCGACCCACCCGCGAGCGTACGGGACCTATCCCCGCGTGCTTGGCAAGTACGTCCGGGAGGAGAAGGCGATCGAGCTCGAGGACGCAGTCCGGAAAATGTCCGGCGCGGTTGCGGATCGTCTCGATCTCCGGGACCGGGGTCTTCTCAGGGCGGG
>SKKR01000192.1 GCA_007123655.1 Thermomicrobiaceae bacterium | reverse complement strand
TAGAGCGTCCGTCCATATTCAGTCTCCTGTAGTGCCGCGATACTGCCGACCTGCAGCCATGTCGAGTAGATCCCGCTCATTGTCAGGATGACCACACTGATGATTGCCAGCGTGGAGAATCGGGGAATCAGATCAGCATAGATGCTGGCCCGGTCTTTCGGTTCCAGCGTTCGTGTTGGAAGGATGGCCGCGCCGAACAGCGCAACCAGCCCACCGATCCAGACGGCCGTTGTGGCGAGGTGGAGCCAGTCGTTGATGATTGCAACGTTCGTCCCGACCGAGACGGCGGCGGCATGGCTGGACATCGAGAACGGTAGCAACGCCAGCAACGCGATTCCCAGTGCCAGCCAGCCCGTTCTGCGGACTCGTGTCTGCCGCCAGAGCGCTCCGCTGTAGAGAATGGCGCCGAGCATGGCGAACTGCAGGATGCGCAGCCCCCAGAACAGTCCAAACTGCGTGCTAAGCGTATCCGTGACATCCGGGATACTCAGGCCCAGCGTGACGATGATCGTCTGGGCTACAAGCGCCAGAATGCTGCCGAGTACTGCAATACCGAGCCCGACGAGTGCCAGCGTGCGTGCTCGTCTCCGGGCTATCTGCAGCACGGACTGTGAGTGATCCATCATCGTCGGCCGGATGACCCAGAGCCAGGCGAAGACCGTCCCGACCGCGGTGGTGATCCCGATGAAACTGAGCCACTTGGAGAGCGGCTCGATCAGTCCCGGATCGCCGGTTGTTGCGTCTTCCGCCGGAGCGACCGGCTCGCTCATATCCTCGCGGCTGCCGATCGTGAACGAGAAGAAGCCGGATTCGGAATGCCCGTCCGCTGCGGAGATGTTGCGCCACTGGACGGTGTAGGTGCCGTTTGGCAGGTCATCCGGCAGTGGCATGTACATATGGAACGGGTCGTCCAGATCGATTCGGCTCTCGACCTCATCGATTTCGTCACCGGTCGCATCGTAGAGCACGATGAAGCTGTGATCCGGCTCAAGCGGTTCAGTGAACCAGAGCTGGATCTCGTCCGGTACGTCCTCGACGATATCACCAGCGTCCGGGTTGCTCTGGTCCAGGTAGGCATGCCCGGAGACCGGCTGCACCGGAACCAGCAGCGATACCAGCAGCGCCAGGAAGATGGCGATTGCGAGGGACAGGCGAGCCAGGCGCCACGAGGTCATTCTTATTCCTCGTCGTCGCTTTGCTGCTGCCTCTGCTGCTGGGCCTGTTTGGCTTCTCGACGCCGTTGTGCCGGGCTCGGTTCACCGGCATTGGACACTTTGTAAAGTGCTGCACCGCCGACAGCCAGGCCAAGTAGTCCGGCTGCAATTGCTGCAATTGCAATTGCATCGGTCTGATCAGCGTCAGTCGCCAGGTCGCCAGTAGCTGCTTCCGGGAACGCTAGATCGTTAGTTGATTCAACTTCAGAGAAGGTGTCCGGGCCCCCCTGGAATGTCTCGTCGACCTCGACGCCATCGATCTCCCCGTGAAACCGGAAGCTGTACGTTCCAGTCCGGGTGGGCAGGATATCCGCTGTATAGGCGCCATCCTCGCCCCAGACCGGTCGAAGTTCGACATCCATCGTCTGGTCGCCGAAGATGATTGTGGCGTCAAGCGTTTCATGTGCGTTCAGAACCGGCTCTCCGCCGTTGTGACCGTGATCGTCTCCTTCGTCATCGTGATTGTCTTCATGTCCGTTGAGGTGCGAGATCCGGAGATCAATCCCGTTCATCTCGTTGACATAGGCCGGTTCGTTCATGAACCCGACGACGAATTCGAACTCACCTTCAACCTCACGTGTCTCGTGGGCGGAGGCAGATCCGGGCAGGCTGGCAAACAGCAGTCCGGCGACTGCGAGAATGCCGACGTACGTCGAGATGCGGTATGCAGATTTCATTTCGCGGTTCCTCCTCATGCTGACACGGTTAACTGTGTCGATTTGCCGTGCAACGTGGCGTGACGCCAGGAATCGCCTGACGAGTACATCTCACGTTACCACGGTACGCACAACAGTTTTTTCGGGTCAGACCTTTGGAGGAGGTGTCTCCGGAGACGTCGCGACGCCTTCCAGCGTCCGCGTAGTGGGGAGATAGACCGAGTCACACTGCTGGAGCGTTGGCGTTTCGATTAGCGATGGCTGTGCGATCGGAGCCGGCTGGCCGAACGAAGATGTCGGCGGTGCTTGTAGCATCGCTGAATCATTCTCAATGGCATTGGAGAGCGCGAAATGGGCGGTGAACCCGCGTTCTCCGGGACTTTCTCCACAGTCGGGCTCCTCGACCACCATCGGGTGTGGCTGATGCGAGAATCCGGACTCGTGCTGAACGACTTCATCTGAATCGTCCGGCTGTTCATGCAGATCTTCATCGTGATGGTGATGCGCAAGCTGAAACAGGAAGTGTCCGTGCGGCAGTGAAGCACCACAGGCGCAATTGACTGGCGTCAGCAACAGCCCGACAACAAGCAGCGCCGGGATAATGCTGCCGAACACGAGAGTCTGACCAGTTCGCATCGCTGCGTTCGTATCCATAGTTGCTGGACACATGCTCTCCGGTGATGCTTCCTCACAACCTCAAGTGTAGTCCCTGGCGAAACGAACGGCCAATCCGGAATCTGCTGACTCACACGGTATCGATTTCCCCGACCAGGTTCGCCATCTCGATGGCGGTTATCGCTGCTTCAAAACCCTTGTTCCCTGCCTTCGTACCGGCGCGTTCGATTGCCTGCTCGATCGTGTCCGTGGCCAGCACGCCGAAGGCAATCGGAACTCCAGTCTCCAGCGAGCTGTTGGCGATGCCCTTGGAAACTTCCGAGGCGACGTAATCAAAATGCGCGGTTGAACCACGAATTACAGCTCCAAGGCAGATGACGCCGTCGTATCGGCCGCTGGCGGCCAGTCGCTTTGCGACCAGCGGGATCTCCCAGGAACCTGGCACCCAGGCAACATCGATGTTGTCAGTATCCACTTCGTGTCTCAACAAACCATCAAGAGCGCCATCCAGCAGCTTGCCGGTGATGAACTCGTTGAAGCGGGAGGCGACGATTGCGAATTTGCGGTCGCGCCCGACGAGCAGTCCTTCGATCGTGTTCATCTAAATCCCTTCCCTTCAGGTGTCTCGTGATTCCGGGAACCGCCCTCACCACCGGCCATTCACCATTGATAGTGAAGCCCGCGAAATACACTCCCCTCTCCCAGAACCTGTCCTGAGCGGAGCCGAAGGATCTGGAGAGGGGTCGGGGTGAGGGCATTTCTACCCCGCGCAATCCTGCTTGAGGATATGCCCGAGCTTGACGCGTTTCGTTTCCAGATAGTGCCGGTTCGTGTCCACCGCATCGACGACCAGTGGCTCCCGTTCGGTCACTTTGACGCCGCAGTTGGTCAACGCATCGACCTTGCGCGGGTTGTTGGTCAACAGCCGGATCGATTCCACGCCAAGGTCGCGGAGAATAAACGCGGCGCCGGTATAGTCGCGCTGATCGGCGGAAAACCCGAGCTTCTGATTGGCTTCAACGGTATCGAGGCCCTGATCCTGGAGATGATAGGCGCGCAGCTTGTTGAGCAGGCCGATTCCCCGGCCTTCC
>SKKR01000318.1 GCA_007123655.1 Thermomicrobiaceae bacterium | reverse complement strand
AGTTCCGGATAGAGATCGAAGACGCCGTGGGCAACAAGGCTGATGAGCTGGGATTGCCAGTTCTGGTAGATCGCCGTGTGCCATTCGATGTAGTACGGCGGCAGGCCGACCGCGGTGCCGGTCACGTTGCCCTGATGGAGCGCAAAGACCAGATCGTTCCGGACGGCGGCTTCATAGATCGGGTGGTAGATCGGCTTGCCGATGACGTCGTACGGGATCACCGAAGTAATGATCTGAACGATCTGTGGATGGCTCCCGATCCGGTCGATCTCCCGGGCAGCCGCGACAGGATCCTGCAGCGAGATGCAGACCGAACCGCGAAGGCGATCATCCTTGGCGAGCCAGTTCTCGATCTGCCAGTCGTTGTAGGCCGACGCCAGCGCGGCGGCGAAGTGCGGTTGAACCTGCATGTCGGAGGGGTAGAAGCTTCCCGTCAGGATCGCGACCTCGATATCGTGCTGATCGAGCAGGTCGCGCTTCATCTTCTCGAGGTCGGATCCCGCCGGGCGGCCGTCGTCGATCACCGCTTCGGCCATGGCAACACCGTTGATCATTGGGTACGCGTAGGGGAAGGTCGGTTCCTTCCAGCCGTCCGGCACGGCGACCCGGCTTCTGAACGGCTCTTCGAGATATGGAAGCAGATCGCGGATGGATGCCATCGACTCGTGTACGTCGACGTCGATTACCGCCTGCCTGGTTCGCTTTTGCTTTGACGCTGGCTCGTTGGCCCGCCCGGTTGTCGTGGTCACCTGCACTCCTCTCCCGATTCCATACGCACGGGATCTTCCTGCCAGCACATATCCTGACAGGCGGGATTTATCGAGTTCAAGCAAGGGAACATGACCAGTTCGACGCATGATAGACATAATGTTTAGAGTCGCGGGCATTCGCGGCTCGGGCAGGGGAATGTTGTCTCTGGTGGTGGCGGGCGACTCTGCCCGCCAATTAGCGCTCGAGAACGACGCCTTGCATGACCATCCAGGGCGTGAAGTCGCCGAGTGTCTAGCGTGGCATGCGGTCCGTGGCGCATACGGAGCTGCGCCACTACCACTTTCCGATCCCTGGCGCGGACGGGGAGGACCGCGGCTACAGGTTCCGCATGTGTGGGTCAAGCGCGTCTCGCAGGGCGTCGCCGACGAAATTGAACGCGAGCACCGTGACGAAGATGGCGACGCCCGGGGCGAATGACATCCACGGCGCCCGGCCGAGCCAGTCCTTCCCGACGGCGATCATCCCGCCCCAGCTTGGTGTGGGAGGTTGCACCCCGAGCCCCAGGAACGACAGGCTCGCCTCAGCAATGATCGCCACTGCCACGCCGATCGACGCCTGGACGATGAGCGGCGCGGTCACGTTCGGGAAGATGTGCCGGGTTATGATCAGGAAGTCGGGCACGCCGACCGTTCTCGCCGCCTCGACGTACTCGCGTTGACGAACGGATAGGACCTGCCCGCGCACGAGCCGGGCGTAGATCGGTATCCCCACAATTCCCACTGCGATCATGACGTTCGTCAGGCTGGGGCCGAGCGCGGCGGTGATCGCAAGCGCGAGCACCAGCGCGGGAAATGCCAGCAATGCGTCCATGAACCGCATGATCAGGGAGTCAATGAAGCTCACCCCGGCATAGCCCGCGATCAGGCCCAGCGTCGTCCCAACCAGCAGCGAGATCCCCACTGCGATGACGCCGACCTGCAGCGAGACACGTGAGCCGTAGACGACTCGGGAGAACGTATCGCGTCCCAGCTGATCGGTGCCCATGAAGTACGTCGTGTTCGGAGATTCGAGCGCGACCGCAAAATTCTGCTCGCGAGGCTCGAACGGCGCGATCCACGGAGCAAAGATCGCGGAGAGAATCAGGATCAGGATGACCAAAAGGCCCACCGGCGCCATCCTCGCCCGGAGGAGCCTGCGCACGGTCCCGCGGTAGCCAACGTCGCTCCGGGATCGCCCGGCGCCGGTAAGGTCCGTCGTCCCGGCATCTCGGCCCGACGATCGAGTTTCGGTTTCCTGCTGGGTCCGATCCATGAGTCTCCACTGTCCCACTGTTTCCGGACGGGCCGGTTACTGGTACCGGATTCTCGGGTCAAGATAGGCGTATAGAACGTCGACGATCAGGTTCGTAATCAGAAACGCCATCGCGACGAAGAGGACGGCGCCCTGGACGAGTGGGAAGTCTCGCCGGAAGATCGAATCGACGATCAACCGGCCGATTCCCGGCAGGGCGAAGATCGTCTCCGTGATGACCGTTCCGCCAAGCAGGGTGCCAATCTGCAAACCGACGATCGTGACAACCGGGATCAGCGCGTTCTTCAGGGCGTGAACCCGGATCACGTGGCTGCTCCGTAGCCCCTTTGCGCGGGCTGTTCGCACGTAGTCCTCGGCAAGGACCTCCAGCAGGGACGATCGGGTGAGACGCATGATAATCGCGGCGAACGCTGTACCCAGGGTAATCGCCGGCAGGATCATGCGCCGGATGTTATCGACCGGGTCCTCCCAGATTGGCGTATAGCCGATTGGTGGAAAGATCCGGAACTGCACCGCGAATATGTATATGAGCACCACGGCCAGGAAAAAGTTTGGCAGCGCCACGCCTGCCAATGCGAGCGTTGTCGCGCCACTGTCAAGGATCGAGTTCCGGCGAACAGCGGAGAGCACACCGATAGGAATCGCGATAACGAGCGCAATTAACATCGACATAATCGAAAGCTGAACGGTGACCGGTAATCGTTCGAGTATCGCCTCACTGACCGGCTGGTTGGAATGAATCGAGCGGCCCAGATCACCCTGAACCGCGGATCCAACCCAGCGGAAATATTGCACCGGGAGGGGGTCGTCCAGCCCGAGCCGGGCACGCAGAGCCGCGATCGACTCCGGCGTTGCTTCCTGCCCGAGCATCGTCACCGCCGGATCCCCGGGCGTCAGATGAAGCAGCGAGAACACGAACAGCGTAACGATGAGCAGGACCGGTACCATATGGACGATCCGGCGCAGGATGTACTTACCCACAAGCGGCTCCAGAAGACCGACGGACGGCGGACTGGAGCCCGCCATCCGTCAGGAGACGTCTTACTCGTCCAGCCAGACTTCGTTGAACCGCATCATACCGTCAGGGATGTGCACGAACCCCTGCACGCTTGGCAGATACACCTTGATCTGCCCCGGGAACCGGATGAAGATCATGGCGACGTCTTCCGCCGCAATCCTCGTCAGTTCGGAGTACAGCTCCCGGCGTTCGTCCGTGTCTGTGACAGCACGGGTCTGATCGAGGAGATCATCGACCTCCGGATTGGCGTAGCCTATGCGGTTGAAGCCGCCTTCGGAGTGGAAGTAGCCGTAGATGTTGCCGTCCGGGTCCGGCCGGCCACTCCATCCCAGACTGACCGCCTCGAAGTCTTCGGCGTTGAGCCGGTCGAGCAGCGTGCCGAACTCGAGCAGTTCCAGTTCGACTTCAATTCCGGCCTGGGCCATCTGGTCCTGATACGCCTCGGCGAGTTGGATCGCATCCGGCGTATTGCTCACCATCATGGAGAAGCTGAAGCCGTCCGGCATTCCGCCGTCTTCCAGCTTCTCCTGTGCCATATCGTAGTCCTGATCGT
>SKKR01000443.1 GCA_007123655.1 Thermomicrobiaceae bacterium | reverse complement strand
CTCTTGAGTCGCGACCCGCTACCTTCCGGCTCGACCATCATCCAGACCGTGAACAAGGCGGGCGCCGTTGATGCCGACGAGTCCCTGGGAGCATACGGTGTCACCGCCGGGAATCTCGTTCCGGAAACGAACCATAGTGTTGCGTCGGTGTTCTGGGATTTCATGAACAGTAGCGGACTGGTCTATCAGGACGGCGAGTACATCCAGGACCGCCTGTTTGAAGACCCGTACTTCGGAATTGGACTTCCAATCAGTGAGGCGTACTGGACCTGGATCCCGGTCGCTGGCGTTGCCCGGTGGGTGCTTGTGCAGGCGTTCGAGCGCCGGGTGCTCACCTACACTCCGGACAATCCCGAAGGCTGGCAGGTTGAAGCGGGGAATATCGGCCACCACTACTACGAATGGCGATATGGCCACGAGCATGCGGCGGGTTTCTGTGTCCCTGTCAGTGCCGAGTACAAGCCGAAATCGAATCCGGGCGAGAAGCTGCGAGTACTCGCCGAGGGCAACCCCGTTCCCAGCGTCCTTGCAGGTGCCATTCTCCAGCTGGAACGGCGATACATGGAGGGACAAGCTCCCGCCAGCCCGCTGGAAGAAATGGCGTTCGCGACGTTCGACGGCCTCTCGCCGGAAGGCCAGCGAATGCTTCGCTGTTCCGTCGAGCGATTCGATTCGTTACCGGCCGAACTGCGCGATCCCGTTTTTGATCCGGAAATCTCGATGAGCAGTGAACCGCTCTCTGCCGAACGACTCGCGCCCCTATTCGCAGTCGAACTCGCCGAGCGGGCCGGGCTGGAGCTGACGGGAGACCGTCGGTGCCTCATGACGACGACTCCGGGACTGGCGCGACCGACTCCGGGACTTGACGGCGCGACCTGGTACGTTCCATCCATCTGCCGGGTGAACTGGCTGAGGACGAACACGTTCGGGCTTGGCGCTGACGAGTACATGCCGCAGGAACTGGAGCACCAGTGCACGCTCGATGACGAAGGTGAACTCACCTGCAGCGTCCAGACGCAACCGCCAGACTGTCCCGGGAATCACCGCGAAAATGTCTGTCTCCGGGTGCCGGAACTCAGTGCCGGGGAGGTCGTGGCGCTGACCGGTATGAACTACTACAACACGGAAGGGCGAGTTCTACTCACTGACAAAGAAACTGGAACAGTTACCCGCACAGTTGAAGACATCGTCGTTTGTGGTGATACCGAAACACCCGCGACCGAGATCGTCGACGGTGTGGAGCGTCCGATCACTGACTGTCGGGTCGAGGACAAGCTCATCTTCACAATACCCGAAGACATTCCAGCGGGCATCTACCGAATCGAAGTGATCATGCCGTATTCCGGCGATGACTGGGAGTTTGATTTCCATTCTTTCGACCATCAGTTCATCCACATAGTTCCGTCGCCGACCGGTATTTTCCGAGTGGCAAGTGAAGAGCTATTCTGCGAGCGGGAGACGAACCCGGTCATGGCGCAGACCTGGGGTGGTTCGGACGACGTCGGCCTGCGAATCTTCGCCATCCCGTTTGGTCTCGACGGTGCTCCGGGTGAGATGGAAGTGCATAGTTTCGGGAACGAGGATGGCATTTTCACGGGTATCAACTCGGGAGACTATGTGGAGCCGGTGGGCCGCGATCTCATCGACGGTAGCGGCATCAGCGGTTTGTCGATCATCATCCTGGGACACGAGGTAAACAGCGTCTCGGCCTGGCAGAAGGAAGTCAGCAGCTATGAAGAGGCGCTCATTCTGACGCTCAAGAATGTGTGGGAGGCGATCAAGGAGTTTCTCGATACTGAACTCGGGAAGATCGTTTCCAAACTGGCCGTGAAAATCGCCAAGGGAGCACCCTGGTTGGCCGCGATTGCCGTTGCGATCGGTCTTGCTATCGTGGCCATCTTCGCCTGGAAGTCGCCGCCGGACCTGATCATGGAAGACACAATCGGGATTACAACGACCGACCTGGCGATGATGACGAGCCCGGAGTTTCCATTGCCTGCCGTGGACAACTACATCACTGAGGGGAACATCGACGTCACGGTTGAACCGGCGACCAAGTCTCCGTTCCTGTTCAGTGAGACGCGGACCTATCACAGTCTGGGCGAAGATAGCATATACCGTCTGACGCTCCGCTATAACTGGTTCGAGCCGTAAACCCCCGGCCGGATGTGACCCAGGTCACCGGCCGGGTGTTCCTTGATTACTCCGTACGACAGCAGCGACCCACGCCGGGTGGCATGGGTCGATACGAGTTGCGCTGTTGAATGCCACGCGGGCGCGATGCGACCTGCGTGATCCTTCCGGACTCGCGACCATCTCTCTCGCTGGGGTTGACCGGACGCCGGCTGTCGCGCCAGACAGGATGGTCCTTCGTGTCGGACGTCGATGACCGCGGCGGGAAGATAGTTGCCGCGGTCAACGTCCGAAGCACGCCCTTTGCGCTGCGGGGAGTGACGTCCAGGATCTCACCCCAGCGCGGAATCACAGCGCACAGTTCTTAAACTTTGACCCCGAAGAACGCATCAAACTCGGGATGATGCTCGTCCTGGTCCACTGGAACATTCACGACGAACGGAGTTCCGTCCGCGTTCGCCTTCTTGGCGGTCTCGAGCGCTGTTGCCAGATCACCGGGATCTTGAACGCTGATTCCATCGCACCCTGCAGCTCTGGCGACCATGACCGGGTCGAACGGGGGATGGAACTCAACCGCGAGTTCGCGTCCGTCCGCAAGATACTTCTGGTTCCATTGAACCCAGCCGAGCGCGCCGTCGTTGAACACGACCCACGTCACTGGCGTCTTGAGCTGGACCGCGGTGGACAACTCATGGAATCCCATCTGGAACGCGCTGTCCCCGGTGGTACAGACGACGTTTCGGTCGGGACGCGCGAGTTTTGCCGCGATCGCGCCGATGACTCCCAGCCCCATCGCGGTTTCTTCCGCCGGGGGAACGCAGCAGCCGGGATCGCCCACTTGATAGTAGGGCCAGTAGTAGCTCCAGAGATCCTGACCGCCGTTTTCCTTGACGAGTATCGTGTTGTCACCGAAGACCCGGTTGATTTCCCTGGCGATCGATTTTCCTTTAAGAGGCATGGAAGTCGCTCTGGCGTCGCTCTCTGCCTGCTCGATGGCGGCTTCACGTCGCTCGGCGATCTCACTGAACCGTGTATCGTTTCGCTTGTAACCTCGATCTGTGAGCGCGGCGGCCAGGGCGTCGATCGCCATCCGGGCATCTGCCTGAATGCCGACGTCCGGTACCCAGTTTCGGTTGAGCATCTCCCCGGAGATGTCAATCTGGATGAACTTCCCACCGTCCGGGAAGAACTTGAACGCCCCGCTCTGGAACTCTTCCATCTGCGAGCCCAATGTGATGAGAAGGTCGGCTTCTTCGTAGAGCTGGCGTGGAAACGTTGTTCGATACAGGCCGACGAGTCCGGTGAACAGCGGATTATGTTCGCTGATGATGCCGCGCCCGGCGGGCGTCACCTGCACGGGGATCCCAAACGTATCAACGAAAGCTGCGACCGACTCCGTCGCGTCAGACAGAACGGCTCCACCGCCGCAGACTAGCAGCGGCCGCTCCGCGTTCGCGATG
>SKKR01000483.1 GCA_007123655.1 Thermomicrobiaceae bacterium | reverse complement strand
GGGTGGGCGTTGTCTCGAGATCGGCGGCGCTGCCGTGGCTGTCGATCATGATCAGGTTGCGCGAAGACGCGCGCGGGACGGAGCGAATCGCCTGGATCGCGTCGTCCACGCGCTCATGCGTCAGCGCGAGCCGGGATAGAAAGTATCTGGGGAACCCGACGCGCCATCCGTCACAGGTAACGAAGTTGGCGAAGACCCCCATCCCGCGGTCGTTGATACCGATGTACGACATCTGTCCCGCCGGTGTCAGCATCAGGATGGTGGGCTGATCGTCCGGGATCAATTCCACGATTACGGCGATCTCCCGGTAGAACGACGGAAGGTCGGCATTTTGCCCGACCAGCGGTTCACCGTTCTTCGTTGCGTCCGGCAAGACGGCGAACGAGGTGCACTCATCACCGTGCTCCAGCAAGTCAGGCGTCGTGGTTACGCCCAGTTCCGCACGAAGCTGAAGGAGATACGCATCGCTCAGATCGATCCCCGCGCCCTCCGCGAGGCCCTGAACTTCTTCGTCGAAGAACGGCGCGTGTTCGATCACGGTGTCCCGGTACTGCTGGGACGCGGCGCGAGCGGCTGATTCGGAGATCCCGTTCTTCTCCGCAAGTCGTTGCAGCGCCTTATCGCGGTGCTGAATGATGAGCTCCTGTGCCGCTTCGCCGAACTGACGGCCAATCTCCCGGTGGGAACCAGAGAAACGGAAGAACGGAAACGATTCAAGTTTCGGCATGGCAGATCGCTCCAACTCGCTACACTGATCGACGTTCGATTGAGCGTCAGGTCGGCTCCGGCTGTTCGTTTCCATGTTAACGCATCGCGCGGTTATCGGCAGGTGAGCTCGTCGCCCGCCGGGGAACCGAATCGAGCCGAGGGACGTCGTATCATCAGGGCATGTACAGTGGGAACGGGCGCCAGGCGCCCGAAGCAGATACGCAACACCATTCGAACTCACGACGACAGGAGCAGGAACGAGCGATGAAACATTTGAGTAAACCTGCGCTGTTCGGTGCGCCGATCCTTGTCGGTATCATCGTGCTGGCATTCGCGATCGCGAGGATTGGCGCAGAAGACGATCAGGGCAACGACGCGCCGGATAATGGACTCCGAGTCGCCCCGGTTACCATTGACTCGGTCTCGGTCAACCTTGCGGAGAGTTTCCCGGTGCAGGTCTTCGTGCTGGTCGAAGGCTACATGCCTGACCCGTGCTGGGTGCCGCGGGAGCCGCACATCACCGGACACCCGGACGGGTGGGAGATCGAGATTCTCGCGGAGCGAGATCCGGACGAAGTCTGTCCCCAGGTGATCGAATCTTACGAGGAGACGATTGCCCTTGGCGAGGCCGAATCCGGTACGTATACCCTGAACGTCAACGGGTTCGAGACCGAGTTCGAGGTCCAGTAGCGCGTCAGACCCGGTGGGTCATCCGGCGGGCAAACCGGAACGGCACATCGATTCGCTCGATCTTGTTCGGGTCGAACGGGGTTCGCTGTAGCTGCTCCTCGTTGACCGACTCAAACGTCTCCACGAAGTCTCGTAGCGTCGTAACCTGCGCGGGGGACGGTTCGTCCTCGAATGTGGCAAACGCGCTGCAGTGTTTCCCCTGAGCGTAGTAAACCACTTCTCCGTCCGCGAGTTGCGTCATGTTGGCCCGTGAGCCGAACATTTCCTCACTGAGGCCCTCCAGCACAGACACCATGCCGCTGATCAGCGACTCGTCCATCTCGAAGTGCCCGTAGGTGACGACCGGAATCCCGGACCGGTCGATCACGGCCAGGGAATTGGCTTCCGCTTCCGGCGACCTTGTCAGTGCACCCGGAGCTTCCGGAAGCTCTCCCAGTCCTCCCGGGCCGCTCAGCCGGCGGTTGCGGATGCGCGTCAGCAGGCCGCGCAGACTGTCCAGATAACCGATCAGTTCCTGGTTGAACCGGTTGTACCGGGCCATACTGATCGATCCGCCCGAGAGCAGGTGATTCAGATGATCGAGCCTCACGAGCACCGTTTCCTGACGCTTCTCCAGCTCACTGAGGATATCCTGGCGGTACCGCTCCTTCGCCGCCACCCGTGACGCGCTCCACATGCGTTCCAGGCGCTGGTCCCGCAGGTCGCGCGCGATACCTCGCTCGACGTCGGCGTATTCCGATCCGTGCTTCGATGTGTGTTCGATCTCCGAGAAGCTGCCCCGCAGGCCGATGCTGCGATCGTACTCGGGCGTGCCGATCTGAGGCGGCGCGTCGTCGATCCATTCCGGCCAGGTACTGGATAGCGCAGCCCGGACGTCCAGGCTTTTGCCAAGTGCGCTGACCATCGCGGCGCATATGGCGGCGACCCACGGTCCGCCCAGTGGCAATCCCAGCAGGAGCACCAGATCCGCCGGCATATCGGCCGGCCAGGGCACGCCGATCAGCACGAGTGCGCCAAGGTGGATCGTAAAGGTAGAGAGCTGCAGCGAATCGGAACTGCCGGCGGCCGCGTAGTACGTCAGGATAACGCTGATCGCCAGAAAGATACGCACAATGTGCAGCACCATCGCCTGCTGGGCGTGACGGAGCAGAAACGGATTTCTGGGCCCGACCGCGACAATGACCAGAGAGAACGCCCCGAGCAGGTACGCGCAGGCCGCAAGTGTTCGGCTTACGGAGGACGGAGTGGACTTCGCCGAAGCGGCGGTCATCGCCGAGGATTGCTGATTTGCCATGCTGTCCCTCTGGTGCCCGCTCGGGACCACTTGATGTCGCCGCGAAAGTCTCGTCGACGAGCGGGGCTAAACGTCTCTGGCCAGTATAGCAACCAGCAGTGTCCGTTCAGGTATGAGATGTGTCCGGTTTCCGGGGTACCCTGGATTCTGTTCGCCGGGACAAACGTACTATTCAACGCCTGCTGGCCACATGGGCTGTCCGGTGACGATCCGGGTCAGAATCACCGTCCGGCTATGTTATCCTTCGGGCGTGGAGGGTTGAATCAAATGACGCGTCACGGCCCCCGTCGGAAGCAACCCGGTTCAACGCGTGCGAAAGTGCTCGAGGCGTTGAAAAGAAGTGACGGCCTGACCGCCGATCAACTGGCCGACCATGTCGGGGTCACATCGATGGCCGTCCGCAAGCATCTCGCCGCTCTTGAACGGGATGGCTTGATCGAATCGACCATCTCCCGTCGCTCCATTGGCCGTCCCGCGCACGTCTTCCGGCTGTCGCCCCGTGCCGACGGTGTCTTCCCCAAGCACTACGATACGGTCATCACCGATTTGCTTGAGGACCTGATCGAACTCGACGGTGTTGAGAAGGTCGAAGCCTTGCTCGCGCGACGGGGCGAGCGAACCAAGCGACTTCTCAGGCGTTACATCGACCCCAGAGCGCCGCTCGACGAGCGGGTTGCGGGACTGACGCGGGGGATGGACGAGATCGGCTACCTGGCGTGCTGGGAACCATTCGATGACCGTCGGTACTTGATCAAGCTTTACAACTGCGCAATCGATCGCGTGGCGGAGCAGTTTCCAGCAGTGTGCCGGCACGAGGCGGATATGTTTCGCGATGTCCTGTGCGCGGAGGTCGAGCGCAGCTGTCATATGCTGACTGGCGACCACATGTGCAGCTACCTCGTCCGTGAACGCGATCCAGAAGCGGCCCCGCGCATTCCACTGACGACGGCATCCGCGGCAAACCGGGAAAGCTAGTCACTTACTCGCCCAACTCTGC
This sequence comes from Thermomicrobiaceae bacterium, assembly GCA_007123655.1. Taxonomy (GTDB): domain Bacteria; phylum Chloroflexota; class Chloroflexia; order Thermomicrobiales; family Thermomicrobiaceae; genus SLMJ01. Next base: position 9,205 of record SKKR01000483.1, on the reverse strand, counting down.
TACGAAACCGAGCACAACACACGCCAGCAGAACAATGACACACAGGAGCAGTCCGAACGCCATTCCCAGAATGGCGGCCCGGCGCGTATCGCTTTGCCGGGCAAAACGTCTGAATAGCTCATCGACCCACTGGTTCAGTCGCTGCAATAACCTGGCCTCCGTGCGGCGCCTATTCGTTGAATTCGTCCGTCTGGGCTATGATACGGCAACAGACCAGCGCGAACAGTTTGAGGGACTCCAGCTTGGCCGAACTCAGGGTAGCCGAACTCGCCGGGCAGATACTCGACAACGTCGATCAGGTGATGGTCGGCAAGCGGTCCGTTGCGGAACTCGTGATCGTCGCGCTCCTCTGCGAACGTCACGTGCTGGTGGAGGATATTCCCGGAGTCGGCAAGACCACGATGGCCAGGGCGATCGCGAAATCGATCGGCGGGGAGTTCCGACGCATTCAGTTCACGCCGGACCTTCTTCCTTCCGATGTCAGCGGTATCACTTACTTCAATCAGAAGACGGGTGAGTTCACGTTTCGTCGCGGTCCGGTGTTCTCCAATGTGCTCCTGGCGGACGAGATTAACCGTGCGACGCCCCGCACGCAGTCCGCATTGCTGGAAGCGATGGAGGAGCGGACCGTGACCATCGAAGGCGACACGATGTCGCTGCCTCGCCCTTTTCTGGTGCTGGCAACCGAGAACCCGGTCGAGCTCGAAGGCACATTCCCACTCCCGGAGGCCCAGATGGATCGCTTTCTCCTGCGCGTCAGTCTCGGGTATCCCGCGGACGAGGATGAAGAGATATCCATGATGGAGCGCTTTCGAGAGTTCAACCCCATTGAGCTCATGCAGCCGGTCACCAACCCAGCCGACATGCTGGAAGCTGGACAGCAGTGTCGGAGTGTTTTCGTCGAACCCGAACTGAGACGCTACATCGCTCGCATCGCCCGGGAGACACGAACCGACGACGCTATAAGCCTGGGCGTCAGCCCGCGGGGAACGCTCGGACTGTTCCAGGCAAGTCAGGCGCTCGCGGCCGTGCGTGGTCGAGATTACGTGCTTCCTGATGACATTCTGAACCTTGTCGGCCCAGCGCTGGAACACCGGATCATGCTAAACCCTGAAGCCAGGCTTCGGGGACGCACCTCGAGCCAGGTGCTCCGGGCCGCGATCGAGCGGATCGAGGTGCCGGTCGAGCACGTCTGACGCCGGGACTTAACGCTGAACGGCGGCACGCCAGTGACGCAGAGCAGAACAGTCACCAGACCAATCCGCAGTCATTTCTTCAATCCGGTGTGGCTATACTCCGCCGGGGGCCTGCTCGTTGTCGGCATGATCATCGGCCAGCCCGCGATCAGCCTGCTGGCCAGCGCGGTGTTCGTAACGGCCGGAACGACCTGGCTCTGGACGCGGCACTCGCTTGACGGCCTTGTCTACAGCCGCCGGCTCTCTGAGAACCGGGCGTTCCGTGGCGAGATCCTCACCATGACATTCCAGCTTGAAAATCGTAGCTGGCTGCCGCTGGCATGGGTGGAGATCGACGAGCACATCTCGGACCGGGTGCGACCACTGGAGACGCAGGCGCTCCCGTCCGACCGGGTCGCAACCACCGCGGTTCGTCACGCCACCCCCCTGCGATGGAAACAGCGGGTAACCTGGAGCGTTGACCTGCAATGTCAGGAACGTGGCGCGCATATGGCAGGCCCAACTTCAATCCGTTCCGGCGACCCGTTCGGGTTCTTTACGCGACAGATGAACATCGAAGACCGGACCTCTTTTCTGGTCTATCCGGAAGTTGTCTCGCTCCCGGAGTCGGACTTTCCGCCGGACTACCCGTTCGGTTCGCAGCGAGTGCGAACGCATCTGTTGACCGATCCAATCCGGCTGATCGGCGTCCGGCCCTATGCGCCGGATGACTCGACGCGCTACATTCACTGGAAGGCGTCCGCCAGGCTTCAGGAACCACAGGTCAAGATCTTCGAGCCGACCATCGCGTTGCAGGCCGGCCTGTTCCTCAGCCTGGACACGTTTGAACGGTACTGGGAAGGCATGGACTCGGTTCGTGCGGAGAGTGCGATTATCGCGGCCGCGTCACTGGCATCAGCGCTGCTGGAGTCCCGGTACACCGTCGGCTTGTACGTCAACGCAGTGATAACCGGTTCAGACCAGACCCTGCGGATTCCTCCCGGCCGGGGACCTCGTCAGCTGGAGACGATCCTCGAAGGGCTCGCGCGACTGTCGCCAATGTCTTCGACGAACTTCCCGCGCATGCTCACCTCGGAAGCGAGAAGCCTGCCGGCCGGGAGCACGGTAGCGATCATCGCGTGCCTCATGACTGAGCCGCTCGAGGTGGCGATCCTCTCGTTGCTCGATGACGGTCATCGTGTGGTGCTGGTGCGAGTTGGAGACATCGCGGTGCCCGACACGCCGAAGTTGCACGTTTACACCGTCGGCGAACAACTCTCCGAGCACCGAGACGGAGCGCGCCACCGGTACGCGCGTCTCGTACGCGCCGGAGCACTGGCCCATGACATCTGACCGCTCCTTGAGGAGCGTCGAAGCCTTCCTTCTACCCCTGCGCGAGCTCTCCCTGCGCCGGGAGTTGCTGATGGTGCTGCTCATCCTCGCGGAGACCATGATTCTCTACATTGTGGCTGGCACGCTGCTCGCCGAACGAGAACCGCCCCACGCCCCACCGCCGATTTTCCTGATTTTTGCGGTCCTCCTTATCTCCTGGCAGATTCCGCACATCCTGGCCACGTTGCGCGTCTGGACACCAGAGTACGAAATCGTTATGTCGATCGGCTTGATTGCCCTGATACTTCTTTCGATCAAGGTCGCCGCATTCCCCGCGGAACCACTGTTCTCAACGGACTGGTTGCACGGAACGGTCGACGCGCTCATTTTCCGGGAGTCGGACTCGGTCCGGCCGGTCTGGCTGCTCATACTGTTCGTCGCCTATGCCTGGTGGCGTGGACGGACTCGAGCCGAGGCATCACTGGAAACCGGCTACAGCATGCTTCGGTACGGGTTAATCTGGCTTGCAGGGATTCTCCTGATCACGATTCTCGCGGCCGAGCCCGGCGCGGCAATCTTCTCCAGAATCAACGTCGTCCTCGTCGGGTTCCTGGCGACGACCCTCCTGGCGATCGCGATTGCGCGCCAGCCGGAGTCTGATACCGCTCCGGACTACCCGTGGCTCATCTGGGTTGTAATCGTCGCATTGCCGGTCTTCGCCATTGCTGCTACCGCGGTGTCTTCAGTCGAGGTGCTCACCAGGGATACCCTGGATCTGCTAATCACCATCCTCACCCCGCTGTTCTGGGCGCTGGGTATGCTGCTGCGCGGGTTCGTGCTGGCCGTCGCGGTGCTCGCGTTCGTCCTGATGTGGCCGTTTATCTGGCTGCTGGAACGCCATGGCCTGAGCCCGCTCGGAAACTTCTCTGGAATCAATCTGTCCCCGGCGACCGGATCAGACGCCGATCAGGCCTCGAGGATCGTATTCGAGATTGCCGATCCGCTTCGCTACGTTGTAGCAGCCCTCGTGCTGGTGCTGCTCGTCTGGCTTCTGGTTCGGTTCACATTCGCACGAAGAAAACGCTGGGATGCCGGATCCCGCCAGCAACGTGACTCGCTGATCGACTGGAGCCAGGATCCCCAGTCGATCCTGTCCAGTGCGCTCACCTGGATCCGCAATACTGTGCGTCCGCGAGTCACCGATCCGTACCTGCATGACCCCGAGTGGCGATGGACGTATCAGATCCGGACGCTCTACCGGCAGTTTCTCCGCGTAAGTGAGATGAACGCCCTGAATCGCGTGCCCGCGGAAACCCCGAGCCAGTTCGCCCGCAGGGTCGCTCACGCCGATGCTCGGCTGAAACTGCCTGCGGACCGGATCACGCGCCAGTACAACCTTGCGCGTTATTCCGGAAGGCCCGCAACCGCACTCGAGGCGCAGGAAGTCGAGCAGGCACTGGGCTCCTTTGAACGCATTCTGGACGGTTCCTCTTGAACCGACCGGCGATTCCGGAGCCAGCCGACACAAAACATGCCTCAACGCTAATTGACCAGAAAGACCGGGAGGTGCTAGACTACCCGCACTTCGACAGGCACTCGTACCGACAACGAAGAGCGCGAGATCACTGCAGGAAGGCCTCTCGTGCCGATTCCGGTGTCGTACAGAGTGTTGACGACTACTGTTTGTGCGCGAGTCACCTTGAGGAGGAGGACTTGATGCGTGACCCGAAGGACCTGACACACTTGTTGAACGCCGCGCCGATGAGCCGCCGGTATCTGCTGCAGCGCGCGGCACTGCTTGGCGTTTCAATGCCCATTTTTGGGTCGCTGCTCGCGGCGTGCGAGACTGACGATGACGATGATGATGTCGTAGACGACGATGATCCCGCCGTTGAGCCGGACGACGACGTCGACGATGATGTAGACGATGTTGAACCGGACGATGACGTCGACGACGACGAGCCCGTCGACGACGATGATCGCTACGGCGGACGCGTTATTCTGATGGGCCACCATCCGATCGAAAGTCTTCACCCGGATGATGACGGCCCGACCGTTACCTGGACGAGCATCAACAATATCCACGAGCCGTTGATCGATATCGATCACGCGTACGAGCTCGAGATGCTGCTCGCCACCGACTACGAGATCAGCGACGACGGCATGACTTACACGCTGACGCTTCGAGAAGGCGTGCTTTTCCACGACGGAGAGCCGTTCACATCCGAAGATGTCAAGTACACCTACGACTGGTACATGGATCCGGACAACGCGGCGATCACCGCGGCGGACTTCGAGGCTGTCGACAACGTTGAGGCACCAGACGACCTGACCGTTGTCGTCAATATGGAATCCCCGGACGCATCGTTTCTCCGGAACGGGCTCAACGCCATGATCGTGGCGTCGCACCAACTCGAAGAACTCGGTTACGAAGGCTACAGCGCGGACCCGGTCGGTACCGGACCATTCCAGCTACTTGAGTGGGATCCCGACGACCAGACCCTGCTCGGTGCGTTTGAAGATCACTGGGCGGGTCGACCGTACATAGACGAACTGCAGACGAGAATCATTCCCGAAGGCTCAGTCCGCGTGCTGGAGCTCGAGACCGGCGGAGCGGACTCCTCCATCTGGATGGTCGGCGTTGACGACGCGCTACGCATGCACGATGAAGCTGACGAACTCGGAATCACCTCCTATCAGACCATCGCAACGGCCTGTAACCACTTCCCGATGAACAACACCTACGACCAGTTCCAGGAGCGGGATGTCCGGCGAGCCATGATGCACGCCATCGACCGGGACCAGGTGATCGAGTCGGTCTTCGCCGGTGCGGCCGTCAAGGCGACCGCGAACATCTCACCGGCCATCGATGAATTCTATGAACCGGACGTCGTGGACTATCCGTACGACCCGGATCTCGCCGTCGAGATTCTCGAAGACGCCGGCTGGGAACTCAACGACGACGGTATCCGGGAGAAAGACGGCGTGGAACTCTCCTGGGAGTCGATCGTCCTGACCGGTGACGAGGCCCGGCGACCGGAAGCCGAAATGGTGACCGAGTTCCTGTCTCAGGTCGGCATGAACATGGAGATCTTCGAGAACCCACAGGGTTCCACACCGATGCGTGAGGGCGAAGCCGCAATGGCCCTGTACAACTGGACCTACGGCGGCGGTAACGGTGAACCGGACGCCCGCGTCACACTCCATAGCGAAGGCGGGAACAACTTCAGCCACTACAGCAACCCGGAGATGGACGAGTTGCTCGAAGAAGGCGTTCGCGAGTCGGATCCTGCCGCTCGCCGAGAGATCTACAGCCAGGTACAGCAACTCTTCGCTGAAGATGTGCCGTTCCTCTTCATGATGTACTGGGACTGGTACAACCAGTGGAACCAGCGCGTTCAGGGACTGGCTGATCCGGCTGACGTGCTCAGTGGTTCCAACATGTACCGCAGCTCGCAGATGCGGCAGATCTGGATCGAGGAGTAGGCTCCGATCCAGTTCGTTCCGGATCCGGATAACGACGAACTTCGATGGGGAACCACCTCGGTGGTTCCCCTTGAACACACAACGTTGGTTGTTGCTCGGGACTCGTCCAATCGAGTTGGGATTCACAATCACCCATGTTCAGCTATGTGATTCGGCGGATACTGCAGGGTATCCTCACGATGTTCATCATCAGCATCATCACGTTTTCGCTGATGCATCTTGCACCCGGGGATCCCGTCGAAGCGTTCGTTGGTGAACGACCACTTACCACCGAGCAGATTGATCTCCTGCGCGAGCGCTGGGGGCTCGATCTCCCGCTTCACGAGCAGTACATCCACTGGATGTCGCGTATGCTTCGCGGGGATCTGGGCGATTCGATCATGCGCCCCGGGCAGACGATCAATGAAATGATTGTCAGAGCCGCGCCGGCAACAATCTACCTGAATCTGTACACGCTAATCGTCTCGCTGGCGATCGCCATTCCTCTTGGAATCGCGGCCGGGGTCAAGCGCTACTCCAAGCTCGACTACGGAAGCATGATCGGCGCGACGCTCGGTATCTGTATCCCCAACTTCTGGCTGGCGCTGATGCTCCTACTCCTCTTCGCCCTGGTGCTGGGCTGGGTGCCAACGTCAGGCGTCGATAGCTGGTCGGGCTGGATTCTGCCGGTCGTAGTGCTCGCGACAGCCGAGACGGCTCTGCTCGCGCGGCTGATGCGTAGCTCCACTATTGAAGTGCTCACCGAGGACTACGTCCGCACCGCGCGCGCAAAAGGGCTCTCCGAATACTCGGTCATCGTCCGGCACGCGGTGCGCAACGCGATGTTGCCGGTCGCCTCGATCATCGGGTACCGGATCGCGTTCTTTCTGAGCGGTACGATCATCGTTGAGCAGATCTTCGCTATTCCCGGGCTGGGACGGCTCCTGATCAGCTCGGTGTACCGGCATGACTATCAGGTCGTTCAGGCTATCGTGTTGCTCTTTTCGATCGTCGTGGTGGTAGCGAGCATCATTACCGACCTCGTCTACACCTGGATCGATCCACGGATTCGAATCGGATAATCGAGAGAACATCTACCAGGAGAGCACGGGACTGATGAGCTCAGACCACGAAATTCCGGGCCCGGGGGATGGCGCGGGCGGCGCACAGGGAGAGACCGCACTACAGGCGATGGCCGGACAGGAACGCGCCCGCCGGTCCGAGTTCCGGCGTGCCTGGAACCGGTTCAAGCGCTACAGACCTGCGTTCGTCGGGCTGATTTTCATCGGGATCCTCCTGGTCGTCGCACTGATTCCCGGTGTGCTCGCGCCATATTCGGCTACCGAGTTTCCCACGACGCGCGGTGTTTCTCCGTCCTGGGAGCACCCGTTCGGCGCTGACGAGATCGGCCGCGACCTGCTCAGCCGGATGATCTATGGAACGCGAGTCGCCTTCATCGTCGCCATTACCGCGACGCTGCTATCGGTCGCGATCGGTGTTGCCATCGGGGCAACAGCGGGCTACTTCGGGGGCTGGGTCGACTCACTCCTCTCCCGGGTCATCGATGCGTTCATGGCCATCCCGTTGCTCGTATTGCTCATCGCGCTTTCGACCGTTATGGGCGCCGGATTGAGCACCACGGTCATCGCCATCGGGGTGGTGATCTGGGCGCAGTATGCCCGCGTCATCCGGGGAGATGTGCTCAGCCTCCGGGAGCGCGACTACGTGATGGCCGCCAGAACGATCGGTGCGCGCACCCCGCGGATTATCATCCGGCACATGCTGCCGAACGTGCTGGCGCCGGTGATCGTGATCGCCACCCTCTCCGTCGGGAGCGTTATCATCCTGGAAGCGGCGCTCTCCTTCCTCGGGCTGGGGATCCAGCCGCCTCATCCCTCGTGGGGCGGAATCCTTTCCGAGGGCCGGGCCCACATGCGGAACTTCCCGCATATCTCGATCATACCCGGCGTCGCCATTACCCTGACCGTGCTCGCCTTCAACCTGGTCGGTGATGGCCTGCGTGACGCGCTCGACCCGCACCAGCGGGAGTAATCCGGCCGATCCGACATTTACAGGCGCACGGATATCGAGTCCCCGTTCGTCGGGTTCACCGGGTTGATTGTTTCCCTCCGCCAGCAATTGACCGCCGGTTGCCCTGCGATTGCACCACGATCCGCTACCGTGCTAGACTGCGCCGCATCGACAACATTGGGGAAACTCGACTCTGCCGCGGAAGCAAAGGGCGCTGCCTGACAATCCTTGCTCGCATGCGGGCGTACCGACGTCGGCGCTCGCCGCGATACGTCAACACGACGGATCGGCCCGCGGAAGGTCGCTTTTCCACTTATCCAGGGAGGAGAAACTTGATGGCCCATTCACAAGACCTTGAACGGTTCTTGGCGGAAACGTCGTATACCAGACGGGGATTGATCCAGCGCGCGGCGGTCCTCGGCGTTGCGGCTCCGGTCATCGGGACCCTGCTCGCCGCGTGCGAAACCGACGATGACGACGATGTCGTCGACCCTGACGAGCCGGATGATGACGACGAGCCCGCAGTTGATCCCGATGACGACGAAGAGCCTGTCGACGAGCCAGATGACGACGAGCCGGACGATGACGCCCCAGTTGACGAGGAAGCTCGCTACGGCGGCGAAATCGTCGTGCTTGGTCATCACGAGGTCGAGAGCCTGAGTCCGGACGATGCCGGCCCGACGGTTCACTGGACGGTGATTACCAACATCCACGATGCCCTCGTCGCCATTGATCACATGTTTGTCATCGAAAACGAACTTGCCCGGGAGTACGAGATCACCGACGACGGCATGGAGTACACGTTCTACCTCGAGGAAGACGTGCTGTTCCACGACGGAGAAGAGTTCAACGCGGACGACGTGCGCTACACATTCGAGTTCCACATGGACCCGGAAAACGCGACGATCTCCGGACCGGACTTCGCATCGATCGATTCGGTCGAAGTCGTGGATGACTACACGTTCGTCGTTCACATGGACACGCCGGATGCATCGTTCCTTCGGTTCGGCGCCACGACGATGATCGTTCCCGAGCATCACCACAGCGAGATCGGTGAGGATGCTTACAAGGCGGATCCGATCGGGACCGGTCCCTTCATGCTGGACGAGTACAGACCGGCGGAGTTTACCCGCCTGGCCGCGTTCGAAGATCACTGGCGCGGCCGTCCATACGCTGACTTCTTCACCGAGGAGATCATCCCG